>JBKJLJ010000348.1:0-15138 GCA_046597015.1 Bryobacteraceae bacterium | reverse complement strand
GGTAAGGCGAGCGAGCAAAGTGCGGGATTCGCCCGGGCCCAGTTCGCAGTGAATCACCCCGGCGGCTTTGGTGCCGGAGTTAGCGGGGTTGACGGCTTCAGTTTGGCCGTCAATCACAAAGCGATGAAAGGCGCTTTTGACGCAGCCCGCGTTCGTGCCGCCCCAGAGCCGTTCGTTGTCTCCGTTGTTTTCGGTGAAGAGTTGCGTCGTGGGTTCGGCGAAGGTGAAGATGTAGCTGCCGAGTTCCTGGTGTTTGCAGGCGATGGCGCGGTCGTTCAATCGGTACAGCACTGGCTTGGGCGAGTGGGAGCGGCCCCAGGTCCAGGTGTTGCGGAACCAGATTTGGGGGAGAAGCCAAAGGGGGGCCGATTCCGGTCCGCGGTTGGTAACCGTGATCTCGATCAGAAGGTCGTCGACGTCGGCCTTGGCGTATTCGATTTGGACGTCAAAGTAGCGGTCCTGGTCAAAGACTCCGGTGTCGAGGAGTTCGTACTCGCGCTCGTGGCGGCCGCGGCGGCGGCTTTCTTCGAGTAAGCGCTGATAGGGAAAGGCGGCCTGGGGATACTTATACAACGCCTTCATGTACGAGTGGGTGGGCGTCGAATCCAGGTAGTAGTAGAGCTCTTTGACGTCCTCGGAGTGGTTGCCTTGCGGTCCGCCGAGGCCGAAGAGCCTTTCTTTTAGGATGGGGTCTCTCCCGTTCCAAAGGGCTAAGCCGAAGCAGAGGCGCTGGTGATTGTCACAGATGCCGAGGAGACCGTCTTCGGACCATCTGTAGGCGCGGAGATGGGCGTGTTCAAAGGGGAAATAGTCCCAGGCGGTGCCATCGGGGGAGTAGTCTTCGCGGACGGTGCCCCAGGCGCGGTCGCTCAAGTAAGGGCCCCAGCGACGCCAGTGGAGCTCGCGTTTATCGGTTTCGATGAGGCGAAGGCGTTCCGGATCCATGCTTCATGGTAACGCTACTGTATTGCTATCAACCCCGCCGGTAGCGACGACGAGCGGATCGCCGGGAGAGAGGCCGCGGAGGTTCAGTTGCTGGAGACCGATGAAGCCGGGGGCGGCCCCGGAGAAGAGGACCTCAACCGGGCGGGTGCCGGAGCGCGCGGTGACCAGTGCGGTTCCGAAACCGGTTCCGTAGACCTCATAAATCGTGTCGCCGCGCGGGATGGCGGCGGCCGTGCCGGAGGCGGCGTCGAAGAAGATGCCGGGTTGGGCGGCGAGGACGGTGGCCGGAATGGTGACGACGCCGGAGGTGTTGCGGGCGGAGACGTCGGTGGGTCCGAGGGGTAGACCGCTGGGGACGGCGAAATTGATTTGGGTATCGTTCGAGAAGAAGACGCGGGCGACCGTGCCGCCGACGGTGACGCGGGCGTTCCGGAGGCCGCTGCCGAAGGCGGTGGCGATGCCGTCAGCGACCAGGCCGGGCCGGAAGGAGGCGGCGTTGACGACTCCCCCGGTGATGAGCACGGGGGCGCGAGGGACGCTGAAGGTGATGGTGGTGCCGGCGAGCGAGACGGATTCGACGCCGGCGGGAAAGGCGGCGCGGCCGTCGGCATCGGTAACGGCACCCTGATTGTTGGCGGTGAGTTGGAGTCCGGGGTAGGGCAATTCGTTCGCGTCCTGTACGCGGAAGACGGGCGGCGCACCGGCGTCACTGACGACGACGATTTCTGCTCCGGTACCATCGGCCGGTAGGATCTGAACTCGCGCTTCGACCGGGGCAAATCCGGAGGGACCTTCGGCGCGTAGGATGTCGACGCCCGGGCGGAGTCCGGCGAGGCGAAAGGTCGTGCTGGTTTGTCCCGCGGGGATGGTGACGCTGGGCGGAGGGGAGGCGAGGCCCGATTCGGACCTGAGGAGAACGGTGGTGGTCGTTTCGGCGGGACGGTCGAGGCTGGCGGTGACGGTGGAGAAACGATTGGCGAGCAGGCCGATGGCTGGTTCGACGCTGAGTCGCAGGTTGCGGCGAAAGGTGGAGTCCATGCTGGCGCGTCCGCCAGAGTAGCGGGGCCAAGCGCGTTCGAATTCGGTGCGGTAGAGTTCCACCTTGGCGAGGTCCGCGGCGGAGGGCGTGGTGCCCGCGGGGACGATGAGGACGAAGCCGATGCGGTAGCGGCGCTGCTCGACGGTGTGGTCCGGGGTGCGG
Source organism: Bryobacteraceae bacterium (assembly GCA_046597015.1). Lineage (GTDB taxonomy): Bacteria > Acidobacteriota > Terriglobia > Bryobacterales > Bryobacteraceae. Next base: position 12,992 of record JBKJLJ010000348.1, on the reverse strand, counting down.
CGGCCCTCGGCGGCGATGAGTTCGTCGACCGGAACATCGCGCCGGGTGCCGCCGAACGTGGCGCCAACACGCGGTGAGGTGAGCGCCGTGGAGAGTCCGGAGTTTTGGACAAGGAACGTCGGCGGTACGTCGCCTGGGGCGCGGAGGCCCATCAGATATTGGTCGAGGGGCGAGAATCCTTCCACTGTGGCGGTAGTTCGAAAACGAGGGTTCGTGGCCTCGCCCAAGTCCTCGATGCGATTGCCTTCGAGGAGCGATGCTTCGGAGTTAAAGGTGAAAGCCCAGTGGAAGCCTTGACGGCCGAGCATGGGTCGGTTTTCCCCTTCTCGGACGGAGGCAAAGGCGAGGAAGAGATGGCCGGCTTCGTGAGCGACGACGGTGAGGCCGGTGTCTCCGGTGCCGGCGCGCGCGGGCATGGAGGAATTGGGGTCTTCGGGGTATTGAGAAACTGGACCCAGGTTCAGCACCGCTTGCAGGCGATTGGCGGAACCATACTCCTTGCCGACGTCGGTCAAAGTGTCGCCGATGCCCTTACGGCGAGCGCGGACGGAGACTTCAAAAGCGATGACTCCATTGCCGGCGGAGACGCCGCTCGAGTTAAAAAACGCGAGGTAGTCGTAGGCGTCGTCCTGGGATTCGTAGACCTTCTGCGAGGCGGTGACGAGGTCGACGGCGGTCGAATCGCCGAAGCGTTCGGCAACGGTTCCGGGGAACGTTTTCTCGCTGCCAGCCGCGAATGAGACGAGGGTGGTGGAGCTGAGCAGGCCACCGGGCGACAGGCCGACCACGGACTCGGCGACATTGATTTGGCTCCAGGCGAGAAGGATGTTTCCGTTGGGAGAGAGGCTGATTTGGAAGGTCTGCTGCGGGCCAAAGCCGAAGTCGGTGTATTCGCGGACGCGGAGCCAGGTGATCGAGAAGCTGGTGGCATCGCTGCGAACGCGAACTCCGTCGCCGGCGGCGGAGGGGTCGAGATCGGTAAACAAGCCGGCGATGCGGGGGCGGCCCGAGTTGAGCCGTCCGATGCTGCGGGAACTGGTATCGGCATCGCCTCCGTCGAAGGTGACGTTGCCATCGGAATTAATGAAAATCTTGCGATAAGTTTGGCCGTAGAAGGGGAACGGGAAGGGGAGATCGACCTCGCGGGTATCGTCGTCGCCGAGACCGGTGAGGGCGGTGCCGGGGTTGGTGGTGTCGATGGCGGCGGTACCTGTACTGAAGCGATAGCCAGCCGAGGAGGGGGTAAACGTGACGCTGCGGTTTGTGAGGTTGAACGGGTTGCGGCGGGCGACTACGCCGTCCGAATCGTCGAGGATGAGGAGGTTGCCATCCAGGCGGGCGGCGGTTGACTTGGTGGCCGTTTTGTATTTGCGGGCGAGTCGGGATTTGCGGTGGAGATCGAGTTCTTCGTGGGTCTGCCCCGGGTAAGTGCCGCACCACTGCCCGTTCGATTTCGCCACGGCCAGGGGACCGATTAAAGGAACCAGCAGCGCGAGAACTGCGTAACGAAGTATCGAGGGGACCATCCCCCATTGTAAAATAGAGGATTCGGAGGAATTGAGATTATGGGGTTCTGTAACAAGTGCGGAGCGAACCAGGCGGACGACGCGCGGTTTTGTTTCCAATGCGGCGGAGCGATGGCCGTAACGGGGGCCACGGTTCAAGAGTCGCAGGCACTGGAATATACAATTCACGGGGATAATCTCCAGGTGGCGCGGGTGAAACTGAAACCCGGTCAAGAGTTATACGCCGAAGCGGGCAAGATGGTGTACAAAACTCCGTCGGTACAGTGGGAAACGCGGATGACGGGGAACTCGCTGGGGGAAAAGATTTGGGGCGCGGTGAAGCGAAAGCTTTCCGGGGAGTCTCTGTTCATGACCCATTTCAAGGCGAACGCCCCGGGTGAGGTGGGCTTTGCGGGTTCCTACCCAGGCCGGATTCAGGCGTTCGACCTGCCGCCGGGGCGAAGCGTGCTCGTGCAGCGAGATGGTTTCCTGGCCGCGCAGCCGACGGTGCAATTGAACATTGCTCTCGTGAAAAAACTAGGGGCTGGATTCTTTGGCGGCGAGGGCTTCATTCTGCAGAAGCTGACCGGGCCAGGCATCGTGTTCATCCATGGTGGCGGGGACTTCATTGAGTTCCAATTGACCGCTGGGGAGCAGTTGCAAGTGGATACCGGGTGTATCGTGGCGTTCGAAGAAGCCGTTCAGTACGACATCCAATTTGTAGGTGGGATCAAGACGGCCATCTTCGGCGGGGAAGGGCTGTTTCTGGCGACGTTGACCGGACCGGGGCGGGTGATCATCCAATCGATGACCCTCGACAAGATGCGCCGGGAGTTGGCTCCTGCGGCGACCGGGGGCGGGGATGAGCGCAGTGGGCTCGGTGCCATCACAGGTTTGTTTAATTCTGATGACTAACGCACAAATCACGCAGATTCGAGATGAAGTGGCCGGCTTGCTGGTCAGCCGCTTGGCGGCGGTGCCGGCCGAAGCGGCTGAGCTGCAGCGGGCGGCGCGGGCTTTGCGGCAGGCGGAATCGATTGAACAGTGGATCCAGATTGTGGCGGATGCCGCGGCTGGTTTTGCGGAACGGGCAGCGCTGTTTTCAATCGACGGCGACCGGGCGCTCGGCAAGGCCTTGCGCGGGACAGGCGAGTTACCCGCTGAGCCGGTGAATTTGAGTGAAGCCCCCGCGTTGCGCCAGGTGGTGGATACGAGCGAGACGGTGGTCTGCCTGACGGCGACATCGCAGTTGGGCTTGGCCCTATTCGAGCCCAAAGTTTCCCGGCGGGCGCACTTGGTGCCGGTGGTGGGCAAGACGCGGGTCGTGGGGGTTTTGTATGCCGAAGGCGATCCGAATCTACCGGCCCTAGAGACTTTGGCCGCCCTGGCAGCCGGGTCGCTGGAACTGCGGAAGGCAAACGTGACCGCGCCGCTGATTCAGCCGGTATCGGCAACGGCCGAGCCGGAGCATCGGCATCCCGTGGAACTGGTGGTTGTGTCACCCATCGCGGAGCCAGCGCCGGTGGACTGGCGGGCATTGCGGGGCGCTTGTGTAGCCGTGGCGAAGCTGGTGCTGCGTCATCGCGAGACCATCGCCACGGCGCGGGCGCGCGGGAATCTCTACGCGTCTCTGCGGTTGGAGATTGAAGCCATGAGATTGGCGCACCGTGACCAGTATCCAGGGCGGGAAAGCTATCTCGAAGAGGAGTTGAAGGCGCGGCTATTCGGGCACGGTGGTCTTGCGGCCGCCGATAGCCGAACCGATGAGTAAACTTTCCCCGCGGGCTCCTTCATCGTGGGGAACCCCGCCGGGAAAGGAAAATTAGTGGATTTCCATGACAGGATCGGGGCCGAATCCTTTAGCAAGCGACCAATCCTTAACGATCCGGCGCGACGCGAGGTCGACGGCGTAGACACGATCCATGTTTTCGTTGGCCGCATAGGCGGTTTTGCCATCGGGGCTAAGGTGGAGGCTAACGATCTGGCCGAGGGGCGCGGGAAGGTCGACCCTGCCGGCGATCTTGCCCGTTTTCGTGTCAGTCCATCCGATTGCTTTTTCGTCGAGGAGGCCATAGACAACATAGCGTCCGTCCGGGGTGATATCAACGCGGACAGGTGCGGGCGGCGAGTCGAGCGTACGGAGAACTTTCTGGGTGAGGGTATCGATCTCCGCGATCCCGCGGCCGTCGCGTTGACAGACGTATAGGCGTTTGCCGTCCGGCGAAAGGATGCTGCCTTCAGGCCGCGGCCCAGTCGGAATGAGCTTTACTTCGCCCGAGCCGAGGTGGATGGCGGAGACGTTAGAAGAGCTACTGTTCGAGATCCAGGCCCACTGTCCGTCCAGGCTGGCGGTGACCATATGAGCGGTTTTGCCCCGAGTAGAGTAAGCGCGGAGGATGCTGCGTTTGATGGGATCCAGCAGCAACAAGGCGTCCGGCAGTTCGGTGGAAACGAGTAAGTTACCGTTGGGCAAACGGGCGATGCCGTGGGGGCGGCGATAGGTGCCGGTGGATATTTCACCGACCTTCTCGCGGGTCGTTAGATCAATGATCGAAACCGTGTTCCCACCTAAGCCAGCTTGCTCGATGCGCATCGTGCCATTGTCGGTCGTGAAGAGCAATTTGCCGTCAGCGGAGCGGACCATCTCGTGAGGGTGGGCGTTGACGGCGACCTTCTTTTCGAGCTTTCCATCGGCGGAGTAGAAGCCGAGCGAACTGTCCCCCTTGTGCAGAACGATCCACGCGAATAGAAAAAGAGTGTGCATGGCTTACCGGCTGTTCTTTTTGTAAGTGTAGGTTGGAAAGTCGAAGTCAAACTCCGTGCGATGAGGCTGGGGCTTGGCATTCGTCGCCGGCAGCGCAAGGGCTAGTTCCGCCTTCAGCTTTGTATGCTTCGGGTCGCCAGCGATGTTGCGCCATTCGTTGGGATCGGCGAGGCAATCGTAGAGTTCTTCCGTGCCGTCCTTGTAGCGGATGTAGCGCCATTGCTCGGTGCGAACGGCGTGGTTGCCTTCGAGATAAGTGATGACGGCGGGCGGACGCTTGGCCTTCGGGTCGCGGAGTTGCGGGAGCAAGCTGAGGCCCTCATTGCGCGGGTTTTTGGGCAGGCCGCAAAGGTCGACGAGCGTGGGATAGAGATCGAGCAGACTAACGGCCTGGGCGCGCGCAATTCCCTGCTTGGCGGTGCCGGGTCCGGCGATGATCATCGGCACATGGGTCGATCGTTGCCACAGAGTGGACTTGTGCCAGTGCTTCTTTTCGCCGAGATGCCAGCCGTTGTCGGACCAGAAGACGATGACGGTGTTTTTGGCGTGGGCCGATTTGTCGAGGGCGTCGAGGAGTTGGCCGATCATGGCGTCGGCGAAGGAGATGCAGGCGAGGTAGGAGCGGACGGCGTCTTTATGCTTACCGGTACTGACGATGCGTTCGTGTTCGACGCGCCGGAACGCGGCGAACTCCTGGCCGATTTTGGGGATGTCGTCCAGGTCGTCTTCGGGTGCCTCCGGCAGGCGAACCTTCTCCGCCGGATAAAGGTCGAAATACTTCTGCGGGGCGTACATCGGGATGTGCGGATGCCAAAGTCCGATGGCGAGGAAGAAGGGCTTGGCGTGCGGTTTGGCGAGGAAACCAGTGCCAAAGTCGATGGCGCGCTGGTCGCCGTAGGCGCGTTCTGCGTAGGGCAGCACGCCCCAATCAAACTCGCCCTGGAACTTGTCCAGGCCGTTGAGCGGGATCGCGGGCGGGGCCGGGACTCGTTTATTCCAGGGGTACCAGTCGGCGCGGCGATACCAGGGATCGTCGAAGACTTGCAATTGGAACTCGTCCCACTGCGAGGGCGGGTTGTTGCCCGCGGTGTGATGGAAGACCTTGCCGGCACCGGCGGCATGATAGCCGTGCTGGCGGAAGTACATCGGGAGGGTAACGGCGTCGGGGAGGACGGGAGGCCAGAACTGGTCGTTGTCGTAGATGCCTGTAGACGAAGCGCGCTGGCCGGTCAGCAACGCCGTGCGGGACGGATTACAGAGCGGCGAGGCGCAGTGCGCATTCGCGAAGAGTACACCGCGTGCGGCCAGCCGATCGATGTTTGGCGTTTGGACGCCGGGATAGCCGCGGAGACAGCCGACCCAGTCGTTCATATCGTCGACGGAAATGAACAATACGTTGGGTTTCTTCGAGGCAGCCAGGGCGGCCGAGGCGGTGGCGAGGAAGGCGCGGCGAGAGAGCATGGATGGCCGAATTATATCGGCTTCTTAGCTGTTGCGGCGAACCAGATACACCGCTGTCTCGGCGAGCAGGTTGGGCATCCACTTCACTTCGCGGTTGCCATCCAGAAAAACGCGCTTTTCAATGTGCCATTCTTCGCGGGCGGCCAGGATCTCGAAGTCGTCGATCGTGAAGAAGTGAATGTTGGGCGAGTCGAACCAGTCGTGCGGGAACCGGGTTGTTTTTGGGGCTCGTCCCGTAAACAAGTGCCCTAACCGGACGCGCCAGTGACCGAAATTCGGAAAGGCAACCAGAGCGCGGCGTCCGACGCGGAGCATGTCGTTCAGCACCTGAAGCGGATGCCGCACTTCCTGCAACGTCTGGCTGAGGATGACGTAGTCAAAGGCGTGGTCGGGGTAGTCAGCGAGGCACTCTTCGATGTTGCCCTGGTAGCAACTGACGCCCTTCGCAATTGCTTTCTGCACCTTCGCCCCGTCCATTTCGACGCCCCGGGCATCGACGTCCTTGTTGTCGGCGAGCCAACTGAGCAGTTCTCCGTCGCCGCAGCCCAGATCGAGGACGCACGTCTGCGGCGCGACGATTTCGCTGAAGATGGCATAGTCCCCCCGGCCGAGCAGGTCGCGCACAAACGGATCGTTGTTGCTGGCGGGGGTCATCGGCGGTTCACTCCTTTGGTGACGCGGAGGAGGAATCCTTTCACGATTTCCGATTGCTCTTCCACCTCGACGAGGAACGCGTCGTGGCCATATTTGGAGGTAAGTTCGATGTAGGCGACATCCTGGTTGCGACGGCGCAGGGCGCTGACCACCTCCTGCGATTGATAGGACGGATAGAGCCAATCGGAGGTGAAGCTGATGACGAGAAACTTCGTCTTCGACCGTTCGAGAACGGCCGTTAGGGACTGCTGGCCAGCGGCGAGATCGAACAGGTCCATGGCCTTGGTGATGTAGAGATACGAGTTTGCGTCGAAGCGGTCGACGAACTGACTGCCGCGGTAACGGAGATAACTTTCGACCTCGAAGATGCCCTGATCTTCGCGCTGGCGGCGGCCGAACTTTTGGCGCATCGACTCATCGCTCATGTAGGTAATGTGGCCCACCATGCGCGCGACGGCGAGGCCTCGGCCGGGCAGTTTGCCGCCGTAGTAGTTGCCGTCGCTCCAGTCCGGATCGGCCATGATGGCTTGGCGACCCACCTCGTTGAACGCGATCTGCTGGGCGCTGTGGCGCGGGGTGGTCGCGATGGGGATGGCGGAGGCGACCCGGTCGGGGTAGCGGGCCGCCCACTCCAGAACCTGCATGCCGCCCATGGATCCGCCGGCGACCGAGAGCAATTTTTCAATGCCGAGCGATTCGATGAGCTTGGCCTGCAGCCGGACCATGTCGCCGATCGTTATGATGGGAAACGTCATCGCGAAGATCTCGCCCGTCGCGGGGTTGATGGAGCCAGGTCCGGTAGTGCCGCGGCAGCCGCCCAGGACGTTCGAACAGATGACGAAATACTGGTCGGTGTCGAAGCCGCGACCGGGGCCGATCATGCTGTCCCACCAGCCCTTTTGCTGGGTTTGCGCGTCAACCCCCGCGGCGTGGGCGTCGCCGGAAAAAGCATGCAGGATCAGGATCGCGTTGGAGCGATCTGCGTTTAACGTGCCGTAAGTTTGGTAGGCGACTTCGACCGGAGCGAGGGTTACCCCACAATCCAACTCCAAGGATGCGAACCGCTTCGATTGCGTGGAAACGACCATGACAGGAATGCTTGTAGGATAACAGGCATGGTGCGATTGGCTTTCGTATTGTTGCTTACACAGGCGGTCTGGGCGCAGTGGCGGGTGGGGCGGGCCGAGGTGGATATCACTCCACCGGCCCGGATGCCGATGGCTGGTTACTACTACGTGCGCCTGAACGAAGGCACCCACGATCCTCTCTTTGCCAAGGCTATGGTCGTTGAGCAGGCTGGCGTACGCATGGCGCTGGTCGCGGTGGACTACGTCCAGATTCCCCGGGCTTTTGTCGAGGAGGCGCGGACGCTGATTACCGCGCGGACGGGAATTCCGGCGACGCACGTCATGATCTCGGCGACCCATTCGCACACAGGCCCCGAGTTGGGCGCCCGGCTGCGAAGTGTGGAGCCGGAGATTGACGCATTGGCGAAAGGCTTCTGGAAAAAGATCCCGGAGTTGATGGCGGCCAGCGTGGAAAAGGCCGTCGCCGCGCTGGCGCCGTCGGAGATCAGCGTGGGCGTGGGGCGGGAAGAAACCATCAGCTTCATCCGCCGCTTCCGCATGATTGATGGCACGACGGGTTGGAACCCGGGGAAGAAGAATCCGAAGATTGTGCAAGCGCTGGGGGCCATTGATCCGGACGTGGCCGTGGTGGTGGCCGGGAAGGGTGCCTACGTCAACTTCGCGCTGCATCTGGATACCGTCGGCGGCGCTCAGTTTTCGGCCGATTATGCGTATGCGTTGAGCCGCAGTCTGCGCGAAGTGAAAGGGCCGGAGTTTTCGACCCTGTTCACGATCGGATGCGCGGGGAACATCAACCACATCGACGTTTCGCACAATCGGCCGCAGAAGGGGCCGGGCGAGGCGGCGCGGATCGGCACCGTGTTGGCGGCCGCCGCGTTGAAGACGATGGAACGATTGCAGCCAGTTGAGCCGCAACCGGTCCGCGTCTCCACACGCTTGGTCGCCCTGCCGCCCGCGCCCTATACGGCGGAGGAAGCGGAGCGGGCGAAGGTGGTGGTGGCCAATTACGGCAAGCCGAACGCGAACCCTTTCTATGAGCAGGTGAACGCCTTCAAGGTCATGGACCTGATGGAACTTGGCAAACGGCCCGTCGAGGCGGAAGTGCAAGTGATCGCCCTGGGAAAATCGGTGGCGTGGGTTGGTTTGCCAGGGGAGATTTTCGTCGAGCACGGGCGGGCGATCAAGCTGGCCTCGCCGTTCGCGGTGACGATTGTGGCGGAACTCGCCAACGGCAACCTCGGCTACGTGCCGGACCGGAAAGCCTACGCCGAAGGGGCGTACGAGGTGATCTCCAGTCGGCTTGCGGCCGGGGGCGGGGAAGCGATGGTGGCCTCGGCCGTAGAACAGCTGAACGCTCTCTTTCGGGACTAAACTTCGGGACTAAAGCAGGAATCGCACGGCTCTGATTGCGGTCGCTTGGTCTAATGTGTTCCAATGGGTAAAATCTAGCGGGAGGTTCCCGAATTGAATCCAGCAATCCTCGCTCTTGAAGACGGAACGGTCTTCGAAGGCCGGGCTTTTGGAGCGCAAACGGAGCGCTCCGGGGAAGTCGTTTTTAACACTTCCATGACGGGCTATCAAGAGATATTCACCGATCCGTCTTACTCCGGGCAAATTGTAGTTTTGACTTACCCGCAGATTGGGAACTATGGGACCAACGACGGGGATATGGAATCGACTCGGCCTTACATTGAAGGGCTGGTCGTCCGAGATTTTTCTCCCATCGTTTCTAACTGGCGATCCGCGCGTTCGGCCCATCAATTTCTCGCCGATGCCAACGTTCCGATCATTGATTCGATTGACACCCGCAAACTGGTGCGCCACCTGCGGACGCGCGGAGTGATGCGGGGTGTCCTCTCTTCGGTCTCGACCAACGTGGCCGAACTGATCGAAAAGGCCAACAACACGCCGTCCATGGCGGGCCTCGATCTCGCCACGCGGGTGTCGACTGTCGATTCCTACCGGTGGACGACCGCCGTCGATCCGGTCTCGCTTTCTGAGCGTATCGGCAAACATCGTCCGGCGGATTACCACGTGGTCGCCTTCGACTTTGGGATTAAGCGCAATATTCTCCGGCGTTTGGTTTCGAGCGGTTGCCACGTCACCGTCGTCCCAGCCTCCACCTCCGCCGCCGACGTGCTTGCTCTGCGCCCCGATGGCGTCTTCCTATCGAACGGCCCGGGCGATCCGGAGCCTCTGCAAGCGCAAGCGGCTGAGGTTCGACAACTCATCGGTAAGACGCCTATTTTCGGCATCTGCCTAGGCCACCAGATTCTGGGGCTCGCTCTCGGTGGGAAGACTTACAAACTGAAGTTTGGCCATCGCGGCGGCAATCATCCAGTCCTCAACAAGCGGACGCAAAAAGTGGAGATTACGGCGCAGAACCACGGTTTCACCGTTGATCCGGAATCGTTACCTGACTCCGCGGTCGAGGTGACCCACATCAACTTGAACGACCAGACCGTGGAAGGGTTGCGGCACAGGTCCGAGCCGCTGTTTTGTGTTCAGTACCACCCGGAAGCAGCGCCCGGCCCCCACGACTCCCTGTATCTATTCGACGATTTCATCGCACTTATGAAAGAGACCAAGCGCTAAGCGATGCCGAAACGAACCGATCTTCACTGCATCATGATTATTGGCTCTGGCCCCATCATAATTGGCCAAGCCTGCGAATTCGACTATTCCGGAACCCAGGCGTGCAAGGCGCTTAAGGACGAAGGCTACAAAGTCATACTGGTCAATTCCAACCCGGCGACCATCATGACGGATCCGAACCTCGCCGACCGCACCTATGTCGAACCGCTCAGCGTCGAATATCTCACGGAGATCATTCGCAAGGAACGTCCCGACGCGGTCCTGTCGACGGTCGGCGGCCAGACCGGCTTGAACCTTTCCATTGCGCTCGCCGAAGCGGGCGTCCTGGACGAATTTGGCGTCGAACTAATCGGGGCCAAAATCGAATCGATCAAGAAAGCCGAAGATCGGTTGCTATTCAAGGACGCGATGAAGAAGATCGGGCTTGACACCCCGACCTCTTCGTTGATCACGTCCATTCAGGGCGGTCATGATTTTGCGGCGAAAGTCGGCTATCCGCTCATCCTGCGGCCTAGTTTCACGATGGGCGGCACGGGCGGCGGCATTGCTTATAACGCCGAAGATCTCGAAGAGATTCTGGCTCGCGGACTACAGTTATCGCCTGTCCATGAAGTTCTCGCCGAAGAGTCGGTCCTGGGCTGGAAAGAGTTTGAGCTCGAGGTGATGCGCGACCTAGCGGACAACGTCATCATTGTCTGCTCCATCGAAAACTTCGACCCCATGGGCGTTCATACCGGCGATTCGATCACCGTCGCTCCGGTCCAAACCTTGACCGATCGCGAGTATCAGATGATGCGCGACGGGGCTATTCGCTGCCTCCGCGAAATCGGGGTCGACACCGGTGGCTCCAACGTACAATTTGCCATCAATCCGGTCAACGGCGCGATGGTGGTCGTCGAAATGAACCCGCGTGTTTCGAGAAGTTCGGCCCTGGCCTCTAAGGCCACCGGCTTTCCCATTGCGAAGATCGCCGCCAAACTCGCCGTCGGCTACCGGCTCGACGAGATCAAGAACGATATTACACGCCTTACCCCGGCCTGCTTCGAGCCGACGATCGATTACGTCGTGGCGAAGATCCCCCGGTGGCAGTTCGAGAAGTTCCCGGGGGCCGATACCACCCTGGGCACGCAAATGAAGTCGGTCGGCGAAGTCATGTCGATTGCCCGCAATTTCAAGGCGGCCCTGGCCAAAGCCATTCGCTCCCAGGAAACCGGCAAGTCGGCGACGAAGGTGGAAGCCTTTGACGTCGATCTGATCCCGAACAAGCTGATCACCCCGACACCCGATCGCCTGCCCTACATCTACTTCGCCTTCGAGCAAGGTTGGACCGTCGATCAGGTTCAGGAACTCACGAAGATCGATCCGTGGTTCCTCCAGCAAATCTTCGAGACCGTGGAATCCCACGCCAACCTGGCCAAGAAATCGCTGGCCACCATCTCGGCCGCTGAGATGCGGGAAGCCAAACGCAACGGCGTAGCCGATACGACGCTCGCTCGCATCTGGAACGAAGATCCGTTGCGCATTCGCGACCGGCGGAAGCAGATGGGCGTCCGGGCTGTTTTCAATCGCGTTGACACCTGCGCCGCCGAATTCGAATCGTTCACCCCCTACCTGTACTCCTCGTACGAGTCCGAGTGCGAGGCCAATCCGAGCGACCGCAAGAAAGTGATGATCCTCGGCGCCGGCCCCAACCGCATCGGCCAAGGGATCGAGTTTGACTACTGCTGTTGCCATGCCAGCTTCGCACTCCAGGCCTTCGACCATGAATCGATCATGGTCAACTGCAACCCAGAGACCGTCTCGACCGACTACGATACCAGCGACCGCCTCTATTTCGAGCCCCTCACACTCGAAGAAGTGCTGAATATCTATGACACGGAAAAGCCGGATGGGGTCATCGTCCAGTTCGGCGGACAAACGCCGCTAAACCTGGCCCTGCCGCTGAAGCGAGCCGGGGTACCCATCATCGGTACGGCGCCGGAAAACATCGACCTCGCGGAAGACCGGAAGCTCTTCGGTCGTCTCCTGGACGATCTGAAAATTCCTTGTCCGCCGAACGGTACGGCGACCACGGTCGAAGAAGCCTGCGCCGTCGCGAATGTTCTCGGCTATCCCGTACTCGTCCGTCCCAGCTATGTCCTCGGCGGCCGCGCCATGGTCATCGCCTACGACGAAGACACGGTTCGCCGGTATATGCGCGAGGCCGTTACTTTCTCGCAAGAACGCCCGGTGCTCGTTGACCGCTTCCTGGAAGATGCCATCGAAGTCGACGTCGACTGCCTCTCCGACGGGGAAGATGTTCTGATCTGCGGCATCATGGAACACATCGAGGAAGCGGGTATTCACTCCGGCGATAGCTCCTGCGTTCTGCCTCCATTCGGGATCGGTGCCGCCGAACTCAAGACCATCGAAGAGTATTCCGTCAAGCTGGCTCGAGCACTTAATGTGATTGGGTTGATGAACGTCCAATACGCCATCAAAGACGGCAAGGTCTTCGTCATCGAAGTGAACCCGCGCGCCTCGCGCACGGTGCCCTTCGTCGCCAAGGCGACTGGGGTGCCGATTCCCAAAATTGCGGTGGGCCTGATGATCGGCAAGAAACTGAAAGAGTTTGCGCCTTTGATGCAGGGCAAGACCAGAGGCGTCCTTACCGTCCCGCAGTTTTTCGTCAAATCGCCGGTGTTCCCGTTCAATAAGTTTCAGGGCGTCGACCCGGTGCTTGGTCCGGAGATGCGTTCCACCGGGGAGGTCATGGGCGTCGGTGAAAATTTCGGAGAAGCGTTCGCTAAGGCGCAGCTTTCGGCCGGTTCTCCGTTGCCCGCCTCCGGCACGGTCTTCATTAGCGTTTCCGAAAGGCACAAAAGCGAGGCGGTTGACGTCGCAAAGCGCTTTGTCGAGCTTGGATATACCCTCGCTGCTACGCGA
>JBKJLJ010000296.1:0-2843 GCA_046597015.1 Bryobacteraceae bacterium | reverse complement strand
GATTGAGGCTTTGCCCCTCCCCTACTTGTGCATGGCACTAATTGGGCTAATTGGGCTGCCAAGCCGGTTTCCCAACAGTTCCTGCGTTCGATCATCCGGCATGGCCCACTTCGATCGTCTGATTTGGCCCACCTGGGAGCCCTTTAATTGTCCGCTATCCAGCCGGGATGGGTTTTTGGCCGCCCCGGCGGGAGCGGAGCCTGGTGACGCCCGAAGGGCGGCGCCGTTTAGGCGTAGCGGACGGCGGGGCGGCCAAAAACAGCGCGCCCCTGCCGCCCGCATCACTTCTTTTTCCTCCTCTCCAGCGTCCGCCGAAAACGGAACGACTCGGTACCCGTCTCGATGATGTGCGCCCGATCCGTAATGCGATCCAGCAACGCCTTGCACAAGCGCGGATTCGGAAACACGGTGGTCCATTCCGAGAACGGCAGGTTCGTCGTCACGATGATCGCCGCTCGTTCGGCGCGATCGGAGATGACCTGAAATAGGAACTCCGCGCCCACATCCGCCAGCGGCACGTACCCGACCTCATCCAGCGCGATCAATTCATACTTTTGCCACCGCGCCATCATTTTTCTCACTTGGTTATTCTGTTTGGCTTCCATTAACTCATTTACTAACGCCGCCGCTGTAATGAATCGTACCCGCCGCTTCTGCCGGCACGCCGCCAAACATAAACCAGTCGCTAAGTGGCTCTTACCGGTCCCGCATTCCCCGATCAATACCACCGGCTCATTGCGCTCAATATAACCACCCTCGGCTAACTCGCGTATTTTCGCGGCGGGTAAGTGCGGCGATTGCCCGAAGTCAAACTCCTCCAGAGTCTTCATCCGTGGCAGTTGCGCATCACGAACCCGGTTGTCGATCGCATGCCGGTCCCGTTCTTCGCACTCCATGGCCAGCAATGCTTCCAGATAACGAATGTGACTATGGTTTTCCTTAATCGCCTGCTCGGACAGCGAAACAAAGTTTACGCCAATCGTCGGCACGCGCACCGACTTACAATACTGCCGTACGCTAGCGTGTTCCAACGTCTCTGTCGGGTGCTTCACTGTACACCTCCGGCCGCGCCCACGAGTAACTGGTCATAGTCGTCCATTACTGGCAGCGGACGTTCGTACGATGCCAGTTTCGTGGCCAGGATCAAGGCTGGTGGCAGCGGTGCTTCCGCCGCCGGCTGGCGGAGAAGATGCAGCACGGCGGCGGTATCGGAGGTACCCAAACTCAACGCTTGCTCCACACTCTTGACCAGCAGGGACCAGCCACTGACCGTGCCGGCGCGCACCAACGTGATCATCTCGCGCGTGCCTTGGCTCTTTCCGTGACGTGCCTCTAAACGACGCCAGAGTTGGTCCAGACAGGCGGGCCAGCGCCCCGCCTGTCGCCATTGCGCCAATGGTGTGGAGCCGGCCATCGCGCCCGGTTTACGCTCCAATACATCCAGATAATGTTCGAGGTTCAGCAACTGCTGGCCCCGCGCATAACTACGCGCATGCGCGGCAACCCGTCGCCCGTCGTGATGAATCGACACCACCAGCGGCGAAACTTCCGCCGTCACGCGCAGGCCCGGCGAGAGGGGAGCCGAGTACCAGTTCGTCTTCACTTTTACCCGGCGCTGGCTATCGACAATGAGCGGAAAGAGGATCTCCGCAATCGGATATCCTTCCTTTGCCAGCGGATTCAAGTAAGTCTGCTCGTAACGGCTGGCCTCGCCTATGGTTTGCGCGTGACCGATTATCACCCGTGCTCGATTCGACTTACACATGGTGAGTAATTGCTCGTTGAACGCGACTAAGTCAACGGCCTCCGGCACCGGCACCAGGCAGTTACGCCGGAACCAACCCAGTTCGCCCTCCACGCCGCCTTTCTCGTTGCCACTCGCTGGGTTACAGTATTCGCTCTGATAGCGCCAGTGCGAGCGGAAGGCAATGATCCGGTCCGTCTCGATCCGTTGCCGGCCCCGCAGAATCTTCTTCACGACCGAAGTCATGTTGTCGTAGCGCAGAGTTCGAAATACTCCGCCAAAGTATTGGAAAGCTAACTCGTGCGCTTCCAGCAAAGCCTGCTGCGTGGCGTTAGTATATGCCTGGTGAAAAGCATCGCCGGAAGCCATGCTGCGCATCGCAAAGATCTGTAACTTACAAGTCTCGCCGCCTAACTTCGCCGTCGCCTCGAACCAATCCACCTGGCCTTCCTGGCCCCAATCGTAACTCTGCGGAATAAATACTTGGTGCCGATCCAACCCCATCTCCCGCCGTCGCTGTTGGACATAACGCCGCACCGTTGGCTCACCTACCGGATGCGCCGGATGCTCGTCACGCAAGCGCGTCCAGATCCGATGCGCCGTGTGCCGCTGCTTGCGCGGCGCCGCCCGGTCGGACTCCAGCATCCCCTCGATCACCGCCTTCACCGGCCCCAGTTTGGGCTGCTCCCGGATCGCCTTCTTCCGCTCTGGTGGGATCGCACTGCCGATTGCCTGCCGCACCATCCGCCGATGCAGCCCATACTTCTTCGCCAGTCCCTGAATCGTCTCTCCGGCCGCATACCCGCGCCGCAGCTCTTCAAATAGTTCCACTTTTCGTCTCCTGTCCATTCCCGAATCTTGTCATCCGGGGTTGTCCAGGTGGGCCAAATCAGGCGATCAAAGTGGGCCAAATGAGATGAGCGAACTCAGCGCGCCGGCTAACCGTCCCGGCCGCAGGAAGTAAGTCAATTATTGTCTTGGAGGACGAAGCGGCTTAGGGCACAATCAAGTGGTCAGGGGAAACGGAAGCTGGCTCTGCGGGGACGCAACCACGCCGAGGGATACTCTGATGGACTCATCAAGACGATGAACTTTCACG
>JBKJLJ010000056.1:0-2692 GCA_046597015.1 Bryobacteraceae bacterium | reverse complement strand
CGTAAGGGGATCGGCGGCGAGAAGGGGGAGGGCGAGGAGAAAAAAGCAGCGGGCGCGCATGGCACATGATATCGTGCAAAAACATGCGAATGCTATGGGTGATGGCGTGGGCGGCGACGTTAGGGGCGCAGGACTTCTCGAAAGTGCAGATCGAAAAGGTGGCGGGGGGCTACCAATATACCGAGGGGCCGCTGTGGAGCAAGGAAGGCTTTTTGCTGTTTTCGGAGGTGCCGAGCGGCAAGATTTTGAAACTGGTCGGCGGGGTGCCGGTGTCGGTTTTTCGGGCGGCATCGAACGGGGCGCACGGGAATACGTTTGATGCGCAGGGCCGGCTGATCACTTGCGAAGCGAAGAGCAGGCGGGTGACGCGGACGGATAAGGCGGGGAAGATCGAGGTTTTGGCGGAGCGGTTTGAAGGGAAGCGGCTGAATGCGCCGAACGACGTGGTGGCGCGGAAAGACGGGAATTTGTACTTTACGGATCCGGCGTTCGGGGGGCAG
This sequence comes from Bryobacteraceae bacterium, assembly GCA_046597015.1. Lineage (GTDB taxonomy): Bacteria > Acidobacteriota > Terriglobia > Bryobacterales > Bryobacteraceae. Next base: position 2,192 of record JBKJLJ010000056.1, on the reverse strand, counting down.
GCGACGGGCCGGGAGTTGGCTTTCTACGGGGTGTTTCGAATTGGGCCGAAGGGGGAGTTGGAGCTGGTGGCGAAGACGCCGGGACGGCCGAACGGGATTGCATTGTCGCCAAAGGGGGACCGGTTGTACGTGGCGGATTCGGACGAGCGGCTGATTCGGGTATTCGATGTGGACCGGGCGGGGAAGGCGGGGAACGGGCGGGTGTTGGTTTCTGGCATCGATGGGCCGCCGGACGGCATCCGTACGGATGAGAAGGGAAATATTTGGGTGGCTTGTAATGCGGTGGTGGTTTATGGAGAAGACGGGAAGATGACGGGAAGAATGGAGATGCCGGAGCCGCCGCGGAACCTGACATTTGGGGACCCGGATTTTCAAACGCTGTACGTGACCGCGATGAAGAGCGTTTACCGGATTCGGCTGGGAGCCAAGGGGCACATTGTCTACTAGGCGGTACCCGGAGCGGCCGGTGTTGGGGGTGGGGGCGCTGATTTTCGAGGGGTCGAAAGTTTTGCTTGTCGAGCGGGGGAATGAGCCGTTGAAGGGGTGGTGGTCGCTGCCGGGAGGAGGGGTGGAGACGGGGGAACGGTTGGAGGCCGCGATGCAGCGGGAGGTGAAGGAAGAGACGGGGTTGACGGTGGAGATTGTGCGGGTGGCGGAGATTTTCGAGCGGCTGATGGCGGACGGGGAGGGGCGGTGCGAGTACCACTACGTGTTGATCGATTACGAGTGCCGGGTGGTGGGTGGCGAGTTGCAGGCGGGGGATGATTCAGCGGCGGTGGCGTGGTTTGGGTTGGAAGAACTCAGCGGGATACGGCTGACGGAGGGTACCCTGGAAGTGATTGAAAGGTGTTATGGGTCCCGCAAGTCTTGAGCTGTTAGAGTACGCGTCGTTGAAAGAGATCGTCGGGAGGAATGTCTCGACGGGGCCGGCCCGGCGATTGTTGGAGGCGCTGGGGCCTTCGACGGATCGGGAAGAGTTGGAGGCGGCGCTGGCTGAGGTGGCCGAGGCTATGCGTTGGCTGGGCGAGGCGAATTCACCGGGCAACGCGGCGAAGGGTTCGGCGGTGCGGTTTACGGGGCTGCCGGACGTGGAAGAGGCGGTGGGGCGGCTGCGGATTGAAGGCGCGGGGTTAGACGGGAAAGAGCTGTACGACCTGATCCAATGGCTGGACCGGAGCGGGGACATGCGGGCGGCAATTTTTCTGGTGGTGGATCGGTATCCGCTGCTGGGGAAGCGGGCGGGGCGGCTAGGCGATTTTCGGGTGGTGCTGCGAGAGATCAGCGGGAAGCTGTTGCCGGATGGATCTGTGGCGGACGATGCGAGCGTGGCGTTGCAGCGGTTGCGGCGGGGTATGGGGAAGCAGAAGGAGCATATACAGGCTTCGCTCGAGAAGTTTCTGCGGGTGCATCGGGATGAGGGCGTGCTGCAGGACGAGTACGTGACGATTCGGAACGAACGGTTTGTGGTGCCGTTGGTGGCGGGGCAGCATAAGAAAGTGGACGGGGTGATCCATGCGGCGTCGGGGACGGGGGCGACCCTGTTCGTGGAGCCAATGGAGACGATTCAGCTGAACAATGAGCTGGTTCGGATGACGGAGGAGGAGATGCGCGAGGTGCATCGAATTCTGCGGGAGCTGACGGGAATTTTGCGGGTGCACGCGGGGACGATTCGCGAGACGATTGGGACGATGGCGGGGTTGGAGCTGACGTTTGCGAAGGGGCACCTTGGTGGCGTAATCCCTACCTTCGGGGAGGCGATGCGGCTGGTGGACGCGCGGCATCCATTGCTGGCGGACGTGTTGCGGCGGGAGCGGCGGAGGCCGGTGCCGGTATCGTTTGGGATCGACCCGATCAACCGGACGCTGCTGATTACGGGGCCGAATACGGGCGGCAAGACGGTGACGATGAAGACGGCGGGGTTGCTGGCGCTGATGGCGCAATCGGCGATGCCGGTGCCGGCGAGAGAAGCCGAGTTCCCGATTTTCCAGGAGATTTTGGCGGATATTGGGGATAACCAGTCGATTGCCGAATCGTTGAGTTCGTTTAGCTCGCATATACGGCATATTTCGGAGATGTTGGAGCAGGCGACGCCGGATTCGCTGGTGCTGCTGGACGAGTTGGGCCGGGCGACGGACCCGGAAGAGGGTGGGGCGCTGGGCATCGCGATTCTGGAGAAGTTCCGGGAGTACGGG
>JBKJLJ010001045.1:0-3604 GCA_046597015.1 Bryobacteraceae bacterium | reverse complement strand
GACGGGTGAGGAGCCTGTATCTCCTCACTACTTCCCAGTCAGCAAAAAGAGGTCCCCCGTGCGGATCATCATGCCCTTGTTATGCACCCTTGTCGGTGCAGCCTTCGGTGCGTCTTCGGCTTCTTCCGAAGCCCCGGTGACGCTGATTATTGACGCTGCCACGCCTCTTCCCCGAGGAGTCGCTAGCGCCCTGCATTATGAAGTGGAGCAAATTTTCCGGGAAACTGGCTATTCGTTTCAATGGGTGAACCGGAGCGAAGTAAAGCCAGACGATTCCTTTCCCGACCTCGTCGTGATTCGAATCAAGTCAGACTGTGGGAGTGAACCCGGCCGTGCTGGGGCTGGGTCGGCACGTCGCTCCGCCCTCGGCTGGGCCCATGTTTCTGAAGGCGAAATGTTGCCTTTCATCGAAGTCGATTGCGCTCGCCTGGGGCGCATGCTCTCCGTCGGTAACTTCCGCGAGTCGGCGCTATCGGAAAGTCATACAATGGGCAAGGCTCTCGGTCGCGTCCTTGCTCACGAGCTTTATCACGTTCTAACAGGCAGCAGCCATCACTCCCATTCGGGCATCGCCCAGGCGGCCCTGTCCTCGGCCCATCTGACGAGTCCGACGCTGACCTTTACCGCGCGGGAACTTTCGCTTTTGACTCGACGCAGTTACGCAGCCCGTCATGCTCAGCAGCCGGTTTCGAGCCAGAGTGAGGAGCCGGTGTTCGAATCCGGCCGCTAGCCTATTTAGTCTTCGTCGGCCATCCGACGTTTGTGAACGCCCAAGCCTTCGCCAGCCACGCTTTGGTTTCGGCCCGCAATTGGGTTTCGAAGCCCCTGTCGAACTCGGCCTTGGTTACCCACATCCGTACTTGGGCGTCCTGTCCGGCCACCTTGCTCGGCCCGATGTAAACGCAGCCGAGTTCTCGTTTCCCGTCGAGCGTCATCACCGCGTAATTGAAGGCCTTACGCGCTTTGATCATGGCGGCCTCGCCTTCCAGATCCTTGATCGCGTCCGCCATCGTCACATTCTTGTTCGGCCAAGTGCCATCTGTAAATGTTTTCTGCAGGTGGTCGATAGAGGACATATACGCCTCGTAGTCTTGCTTCACAATTTCGGGTCCTAAGGGCACGAGTTTGTAATTTTTAGTTTTGAGCGCCGGCGGCACTACGAAATCGGCCGATACGAACTGGGCCATTAAACTGCCAGCAAAGAGAAATGCGAGGGAAAGTTTAAGCATTCCTCCCAGGATAGCCTGCCTATTGCCCGCACTTCTCGCGACGGATCTTCAGTGCTTCCGGCATCCACTCCTGAAATTGGCGAATCCGCGTTGCGTTTGAAGGATGGGTCGACATGAATTCGGACGTCCCCTTGCCGCCGCCCGCGGTGGCCATGCGTTCCCACAACCGCGGCGCTTCGGTCGGATCAAAACAGGCTCGGGCCACATAGATGAGGCCCATATAGTCCGCCTCGGACTCATGTTCTCGCGAGAACGGCAGCATAATGCCGTATTGCGCGCCCATGCCGAGAGCGCCCATTACGGCCATCCGCGAGCGGTCGTCCATATCGCTGACCGCCACCCCCGCCGCCATCGTTCCAATCTGTACCAGCTTTTGCTGCGCCATCCGTTCGGCTCCGTGTCGGGCAATCGCGTGGGCAATTTCATGCCCCATAATCACGGCCAAGCCGTCGGCGTTTTTCGCTACAGGCAGGATGCCCGAGTACACCGCCACCTTGCCACCGGGCAGGCAAAACGCATTCACCTGATCATCCGAAATTAAATTGTATTCCCACTGAAACCCAGGGTCTTCGGCGACGGCGCTGATCTTCTGACCAACGTCCCGCACAAGTTGGGCCGCCTGCCCGTCGCGCACTACCCGCGACTGCTGAATCACCTGCCGATAGCTCTGCAATCCCAACGCCGCTTCCTGTTCTCGACTGATATCAACCAATTGCTTACGACCTGTCAACGGCACGGTCTGCCGGTTCGAGAAATAGAAATAGCCCATGTAAAGAGCTGCCAAAATGATCGGCAGCAGCTTGATGCCGCCGCCGATCCGTCTACCTTGCGGTCCCATAGTCTACCTCCGTAAAAACTTTGCCGCCAATCCTAGAACATCGTCGGCGATGGAGCCGTCGTTGTTCGAATCGAGCATGCCCAGCAATCCGCCTTGCGAAGAGTTCTGCTGTTTGCTCATTCCGCTCATCACCATGGTCGCCACGATCGGCAACATCTGCTTCAAGATATCGGCGCCGATACCGGTACTGGCCGAAGCCTGGCTGGCCACCGAACGGCTGACTTCCTTGCTGCCGAAAAGTTGGCCCAGGATGTTGTTGCCCGTATCGGTCGTCTCCGGCGCGTGAATGGCGTCCGAATTGTCGAGAAACTGGTCCGTGTTGCCCGCGCCCCCGAGCATACCCAGCAGGCCTTCCAGCCCACCGGACTGCACGTTCTGCCGCATTCCGCCCATCAGCGCGGGAACCAGTTGTTCCAGAGCCGAAGCAGTCTGTCCCTCATCGAGTCCAAAACGCTGCGAAAGTTGTTGCACCGCTCCGCCACCCTGGGCGCTCATAATCGTTTGCAAAAGGTCCATGAGGCTACCGTACACGCATCCTAAACCTTTTTCCACTGGAAAATCGTAATAATTTTATAACGAAGTTTCCTTGAAACTCTCCGCGCTTCCAGGTTATCTATGTTCTACGGAGTAACTACCATGGACCAATTGGAAACACTGAAAGCGAAGTATAAACGTGCGCTCGATCTCATCCCAGAGCTGCACATCAAGCTGAACAATCTTCACATTGAAGGCGACAAACTCGTCCTCCGCGCCAATGCGCCCGCCGAAGCGCAGGTCAACGCGATGTGGAACAAGATCAAGGAAATCGACTCGTCCTTCCAGGACCTGTCCGCCGAAATTACGGTTGACAGCAGCCTGCCGCAGGTCGCGAAGAAGTATACCGTCGTCGCCGGTGATTCGCTCTGGAAGATTGCCGCCGATCATTTGGGCAACGGGTCGAAGTACCCCGAGATCATCAAGGCGAACCCCGGCAAGCTGAAGGACGAAAATACCGTCATTCATCCGGGCGACGTGCTCAATCTGCCGAGCTAGTAAGCGATAGCATGGGGAGCATGCGCATCGTGCTCCCCCTCTTCCTTTTTCTGCCCGTGCTGCTCGCCGCGGATAAAGTTCAACTTTTCAATGGCGTCAACATGGATGGCTGGTTGGGCCCGGATAACCAACCCGCCCGCTGCACCGTCGCCAACCGCGAAATGTCGTGTTCGACCGGTGTCGGCGACATACACACGCAAGCCTCCCACGGCAGCGCCCATGTGCACCTGGAATTCCAGATCCCGGCCATGCCGGAGCAAAAGGGCCAAAGAAAGGGCAACAGTGGCGTCTATCTACAAGGCCGCTACGAGATTCAGATCCTCGATTCCTGGGATAATCCCACCTATCCCAACGGCTCGCTCGGCGCACTGTACGGCCAGTCCGCTCCTCTGCTCAATGCGGCTCGTAAACCGCTCGAATGGCAAGTCTACGACATTATCTTCCACGCCACCGCCTGTGACGCCGCTGGTCCCGTTACGAAGAAACCACGGGAACCCGTGCTCTT
>JBKJLJ010000104.1:0-5729 GCA_046597015.1 Bryobacteraceae bacterium | reverse complement strand
CTCGGACCCTGTTCTGGCAGATCGAGAAATGGGTGAAGGACCCCGCAGAGTTGGGGCGGGGAGCGGGGGCGCAATCGCAGTTGGCCGACATCATGGTGCTGGCGCTCCTCGCGATGGAGTTGATGGCCGTCGACGACGACCCTAGATACGCCAAGATCGTCGCCCAATGCCAGGCGGCAGTCTGGGCGCATCGTGACGAGCGTTCGGGATTGCTGCTGGAGACCGTAGCGTCGCGCGAGTTACCGGAAGGGAGGATGGTCTGCCCCGGAAGCATTCTTGAAGTCGCCTGGTTTTTATTGCATACGGTGGCACAGGTGCCGAATCCAGCGTTGGAGCGGATGCTGTTAGAAGCGATCCTGACGGCGCTCGAATTTGGGTGGGATCAGGAGTTCGGCGGGCTCTACTACTTCATGGATCTCGAAGGCCGTCCGCGACCGGAACTGGAAGCCAACATGAAGCTCTGGTGGCCGCACACCGAGGCCATTTACGCGTTGGTGCTCGCCTATACCCGCACGGGCGATGAGCGCTACAAGATTTGGCTGGACCGGGTTCATGCCTACACCTTCGCTACATTTCCCGACGCCGAGTTCGGGGAGTGGTTCGGGTACTGCGACCGGCGTGGGGTGGTGGCAACGGAGTTGAAAGGCGGGGCCTACAAGTGCGCGTTTCACGTGCCGCGAGCATTGCTCTATAGCATTCAGGCTATCGAACGAGGCTTAGCGCGTGGGTTAGTGAGTCCCTGATTTTGCCCAGGCGAGGCAGCAGACCGTCCGTCTGGCACGCGGTAGTCCGGTCGGCGTAAAGAACTCCGGCGAGTTGGCGGTTCACGACAACGGGCAGAACAGCGAACACAGCCGGATTAACCGCTTTGACAAAAGCAGATTCGCGAAAACGGACGTCGTGGGCGAGGTCAACGAGAAGATCCTGCTTCATGACAACCGCGAGGGAAAGCGGAGGGCGCTTCGGAAAAGCTACGGAGGAAGCGAAGAGCTTGCGGGCGGCGGCGGCATCCATTCCGAGAACGCCAACCGCATCCAAACTTTCGAGGGTGCGAGTTACCTCGCAGTAGGTGGCCCGTTCGAACATGTCGGTTTGGAGAATCGCTTCGAGAGCAAGAGCGATCGCGCTTTGCTTGTCGACCCCGCCGTCGGCGCGGCCGAGCATATCCTCGAGTGGTTCTTTGACCCGGCGTTCGGAGAGTTTCAAATTGTCAGGACGGACACCAAGGTGGCGAAGGTTGCCCTCCGCTTCCTCAATGGCGCGTTCCATGAGCTTGGGCACCATTTCCACGGTGACACCGAAGACACCTCCATAGCTGGAAACCCAGTGGTTGAGGATCTTCTTCCGTTCCTCTTCGTCGCACCGTTGGCTGGCTCCCACCACGATATTTCCCAGCTTAGCGGCGAGAGCGATACGGCTATCGGGGTCTTCTGCACAGTTCGATTTCAGCAGTTCGGCCTCCGAGGAAACCGCCATTTGAGGCGCTCCGTGCAGGCCGAAGGAGGCCAGCACGGAGCGGCCGGCCTCGTCGAAGGTGAAGCCGGTCATCTGCCGGGTGACGACTTTTTCGGCCATTAACTTGCCTTCGCAAGCCGCCAGGATCTTGAGGTAGTCCGCCTGCCGGTGATAGGCGAACACGATCTCTCCGACGTTGGCGAGCATTCCTGCCAGGTAGGCCTCTTCAGCAAGCCGCCCGTCTGTCTTGCTCGCCAGTTGCTTAGAAACATTGGCGGAAAGCAGCGACAGGGTGACGAGTTCTAGAATGCCCGGGGACTTCTTAGCGTAATGTTCCAGAAAGCGGGAGCTCGCCGCAATATGGGTCAACGCGTCAAGGCCCAGTAACGAGGCTGCATGCGCCACGCTGAGCACCGGCCGACCGGAGCGGTTATACAGGGATGAGTTAGCCGTGCGGAGGATGCGGAGCGTAAGGGCGACGTCCCGTTGAATAGTCGCCGCAAACTTCTGAATCGTGGCATTCAGGTCGCTCGAAAGCGCCAAAATGGCACGGACGTGCTCAGCACAAGCCGGGAAGTCGGGGTCGCTACGGACCTGGGTTAAGAACACGTCGAGGGGTGTTCGTCCGGACATCGAGTTGTCCTTATCCACTGGCTGACAGGGTATCATGAATGGTTGCCTCCGCCACTTTTGCTATTTGATATCGATGGGACGCTCGTTCGCCAAGCGGGGCCGCATCATCGGCAGGCGCTGGAAGATGCCGCGCGTGCAATCACGGGTTTCGCGGCCTCAGCGGCTCGGATTCCCACGCAAGGGATGCTGGACGGGCAGATCATCAAGCTAATGCTCGAAGAGGCAGGTGCGACCCAAGGGCAGATACGGCGCCTGATGCCGGCTGTGATGGCCAAGGCGCAGGATCTGTATGTTCTGCGGGTGCCAGACTTGAAATCGAAAGTCTGTCCGGGGGCGCGGAGCCTGCTCTACAAACTTGCTCGACGGCAGGTGCGGACGGGACTCGTCACAGGCAACTTATCCCGGATTGGATGGAAGAAGATTGAACGGGCGGGGTTACGGCCCTACCTGCACTATGGTGCGTTCGCCGAGTTTGCCGACGAACGGCGGAAGTTGGTCGCTCACGCCATCGGCCGGGCGCGACGGGAGGGCTGGATTACCAGCCGATCGATGATCGCCCTGGTGGGCGACCACGAGAACGATATTTTGGCTGCGCAGGCCAACGGAATTCCGATTGTGTCCGTCGCGACGGGCGTGTCTCCAGCGGCGGACTTGGCTCGCCTGAAGCCCGACTTTCTGATTGACGATTTGCGTAGTTTTCCCTGGCAGGAACTTTCCCTTGAGTAATGAATCACAAACCCTGGCCGTCAAGCGAGCGCAGGTAGAATTTCACAACTTCGCATCGCTGGGCGAGCCGGATCGGGCGCAGCGAGTTTATCTCGAAGAGAACGTTCGTCGCGGGGCACTGCTGCATCAGCACGCCGCGTTTATTGGTTCGATGACGCCCTTTGTCGAGATTGGCGCCAACGCCGGGCACTCGTCTTACATGCTCTGCAACGAGTTCGGGGCTGACGGATTCGCTTTAGATATCTCCGCCGATTCGCTGCGGTATGGCATCTCGCTGATGGACAGTTGCGGGTTCTCTAAGGCGCCGGTGCGAATTGCCGGCGACGCGCTGAACCTGCCGTTTCAGGACGGATCGTTGCGGGCGGTGATCGCCTATCAAATGCTCTCGCAGTTTCAGGATATCGAAGCGGTGTTTATCGAGGCCAAGCGGGTACTCGCGCCGGGCGGGTTGTTCATTTTCGCCGAGGAGCCAATGCGGCGGCGGCTCTCGCTGCGGCTCTACCGGTGCGCTTACTACCAGACGATGAAGTGGTGGGAGAAGCGGCTGTACGACTGGGGCCTGTTGGGATTTTTCGTCCAGGACGTCATTGGCGCACAGCAGGAAGAGGGATTTGGGATTCGGCAGAATCACCGGCTGGAACTGCGCGATTGGCACGAGCTGATGGTGCGGCATTTTGAGGACATGGAGTTTCAACTCTTCGTGCCGCAGCGCGGATGGGGCGAGAAGGTGACGAAGTGGCTCGCTAAACGCATTGACAAGTACGGATCGGACTGGGTCCCGGCACGGCTCTTAGGCGGGACCCTATCAGCCATGTGCAAGAAGTTTGGCGAGGCGGAGGTGGACCCGAATGCCCCTTTTGAATCGCGGTTGCGCTGTCCGGATTGCTACGCCGGGATGCGGGTGGACGAGGCGGGGACACTGCACTGTTTGGCTTGCGAATACGCGGCGCCGAATGAAGGCGGGGTGTACAATTTGATCCGTTCGCACGAGAAGAAAGAGCTCTATCCGGGCGATCGCTCCGACGTGATCGACTTCACTCTACCGGGGCACGAGAGTAAGCTCCTCGAAGGCTGGTACGGCCTCGAGGGCGACTACGGCAATAAGTATCGGTGGATCGGAGAGCGCGCAACGGCAGTGCTGACTCCAGTCGACGCGGTGCCGAAGCGGATCCGTATTCGGGGTCATGTGAGTGCTGACTTTTTGAAACAGGGTAGCGCGGCGACCATTCAGGTGAAAGTCAACGGACAGGTAGTAACGGAGCTTTCGCCGGACCGGACCGGGCTGTTCATCCTGGCAGCGGAGGTACCTGACGCGCCCGTGTATCAGGTGGAAATTCTAGCCGGGCCCTTATGGAAGGTATCGAACGACGAACGGTCGTTCACGGTAACGATCAGCATGCTCCGTCTAACGCCGCGTGACTAACTTGGTGCTGGTGTCCTGGTCGACAATCTCGATTTCGCCGTCTTGCGGGTAGTAGACGGCGAGGCAGTTCGAGTTCAAGAGCACGGCCATCAGGCGCCCCATGAGCAGGTAGGCTTCCTCGTCCGCGGCGCCGGCTTGCAAGTCAATCGACCACCAGCCCCGATGGCGGCGAACCGCTGCTCCCACATCGCCGGACTTCACCTTGCTCGCCAGATCTTCGACGAACATGCCGGTAACCGCTTGGATGATGAACGTCCGATCCGCAATATGGAAGCGAGGCCATTCGACCCGATATGGAGTGTCCGCCCACGCCCGAGCAGCAGCGAGGGTAACCACATTTTTGGGTAAATCGCGATGCTCCCGGAGCAAAAGAACGATCGAAACCAGGGGATCGCTGGCCGGTAAAGCGAATAGGCCTTTAAGCCACGAAGCAAGACTCACGTTCTAATTGTAGAATATGGCCATGCGCCTAGCTTTGCTTTTCTTTGTTGCGGTGACCGCGCTGGCGCAGAAGAAGTTTTGGGCGTTTCAGCCGTTGGAGCCGCAGGCCGGTTCCATTGACGAGATTTTAAAACCGGTCGGGCCAGCAGTGGACCGGGCTGCCTGGATGCGCCGCGTTAGCTTTTCGCTGACCGGTCTACCTCCCGTAGAGTTGACCGGGAACAACCGCAAGGCATACGTCGACAAGCTTCTGGCAAGTCCCCAGTACGGGGAACGTTGGGCAAGGCACTGGCTCGACCTGATGCGGTACGCGGAGACGAATGGGCACGAGTTCGACAACGACAAGAGCGATGCGTGGCGGTATCGAGACTACGTGATTCGGGCCTTGAACGCGGACCTGCCATACGATCAATTTGTGCGGGAACACATCGCGGGGGACCTGCTCGCCAAGCCGCGCCTGTCGCCCGATGGAGCCTATCTGGAGTCGCCGATTGCGACCACGTCCTGGTGGTTCGGTGAGATCTTGAACTCAGCGACCGATTCCGCCAAATCTCGAGCGGACGCGGTGGACAATCAGATCGACGTCTTCTCAAAGGCGTTCTTAGGAATGACCGTGGCCTGCGCGCGGTGCCACGACCACAAATTTGATCCGATTCCGACGGCCGACTACTACGCCATGGCCGGGGTGATGCATTCGACGAATGTGCGGGAGGCGGTGATCGATTCGCCCAGCCGGCGGGCCGAGATTGCGCCGAAGCTGGGGCCGCGGCCGGCGGCGAGCGGCGTGAAACTGGCGCTGCGGGCGGGGGATGAAGTCTTTACATCGTTCGACCAATGGCGGACCGAAGGACAAGCGATGGGCGTCAGCCAGGGTGTAGCGAGTAGTTCCCCGCTCGAAGGAGTGGGGTCGTTAACTTCACCGAAGTTCAAAATGCCTCGATTTTACGTCCATGTGTTGATGCAGGGGACGCCGTATAGGAAGCCGCGCGTGGGCGAAGGAGACCTGCGGTTGACCTTGGTGGCGGACGACTTCAAGAGCACGAGTTGGTTC
>JBKJLJ010000099.1:0-5452 GCA_046597015.1 Bryobacteraceae bacterium | reverse complement strand
GCCCATCATTGCTGCCATGCCTCCGGCGGGGGCGGCCGTTCCACCGCTTGGGTCGGCTGGCATTGGCATGCCAGCCTCTGCTGCCGGTGTTGCCGTAGGGGGTTCCCCACCGGGGGCTGGGTGGTGCTTGGAGTGTTCGTCGGGGGTTTGGGCGACAGCAACTAGAGTGATGATCAGCCCAAATGCAGCCACCGCGACGGAGATCGGATAACGGTAGGCCATGGTTGCCGCTTTATGCCTCAACGACTTCAAGAACTCGGTTCATAGTCCCAAATTCGTTCATCACGCAATTTGGACACTGAACGTCGGTCGCCGTGCAGCCAGGCTCACAACACCATTCGCCGTCGATAACGAATTTGTATTCGTATCTGCCAGGAGGTATCCGGTGCGTAAAAACCCAGTGGCTGGTGCCCTCTCGCGTCATCGGTGTGGATCCCGGATTCCAATCATTGAATGATCCGGCTAGAAAGATCGCCTTTGCCTTCTCCGATTCACACTCGAAAACCGAATGCTTCTCCTGTTGAAGGTTGAGATTGTTGCTTAAATTCGACATGAGTTCACCTTGTTCCTTGACCTAAAACACTATTTCTTTGACTGCTTGACGATCAGGACAACCAGCAAGACGATGACCAGCACGGCCACTACCGTCCAAAGCCACATTCCACCGCCGGAATCCATCCAGCCCCAATTGCCCATTCCTCCACTGCCGTTCATTCCTCCGCTCCCCATTCCTCCGCCTCCCCGCTGGGCGAGCGCGATGGACGGGGTAAGTGCCGCTATCAACGCGAATGTCCGGAGCATATAAGACTTCATTCTTGTCGGGCGTGGTTTTTGCCAACGAATCGTTGACGAAGTAGTTGTATTAATCATAAATTTAGGTAATTGGAGTGCGGCTCGGAATGTTGCCGTTCCCCATGTTTTTCTCCTGTTTCATTTCCATCGAGAGGAAGAAGTTAAGTCCCGTGCGAATCACGGCGACCGCTCCCAGTTTGCCGATCTGATCCCAGCTGGGCGAGACGGCCGTGCCGAGGATATCGGCACCCAGTTCGAACTCCAATGCCAGGGCGAGGTACCTCGCCAAGGTCAATCGGATGTCGGTAAATTCAGTTTCCTTCCGGGCTGCCAGCGTCCGTATCAACTGGGCGATTGCGATGCACACCCCGGTTGCCACGAGTGCGACGCCGACAGATTCGATGCCGAGCTTTAACCATTGGACAAGCAGAATCAGCGTAGCTTCGATAACATTCGTGGGAGCGTTCATAACCAACCCCCGCCGAAGCCGGCGTGGCGCAAGCCAGCGGAGATGTAGGGACACTCCCGCATCAGTCGCCACACAGATTCGGTGCGATAGTTTTCGATCATCAATACGATCGGACCTTGATTGATCCCGTAGTGCCACGGCGAAACCCACCAGCCGTAGGGATTCCCCGGCGTGCCAGGGTGGGTCGGGTTGAAAGAGGCTTTGAAGCCGTAGGAGTTGAAATGAGTCAGCTTAGCCTGGTGAATACAGTGATCCAGGGAGAAGCGCACGATCTCTGGCGCGAACGGGAGTGACGCCACCACAGCCCATGGCGCGAGTGTGCCATCGTCAGGCCCATAAGGAACGCCGCGGCCCGCGTAATCGAAAAATTGGCGGTCAATACCGTCAATTTTGATGGTTTCCGGACCGGGACCCTCGCTGGCGGTGATTCCCCAGCAGCACGCCGCATAGCCCGAAAATTTGAGGGGATTGTCGATCGCGTATTGCTGTTGGGCGTAAGTAGCCCGTCGGCTGTTCTCAAAATAGTCGATGCCTTTCTCGCGCATGAAACTATCCTGAATGCCGCGAAAATCGATCCAGACATGAGAGAGCTGGTGTGTAAATAGCGGTCCGGAGTAAAGATACTCATACCCGCAGCATTTCTTCCACTTGTAGGTGGAAGTCCAGGCAGTGTAACTGCTCACCGGTAGTGGATACGTGGGTGAACCCAGGCCCAAAACATACAGCAGCATCGCCTCGTCATAGCCCTCCCACCGGTATTTCAGAAACCCGCTTTCGGGCTTCCACCCATGTGTAAGAGTTGAGCCTTCGTTCTGCGCCCACTGCCAATCGGCGCGCCGGTAGAGCGCGTCGGCGAGAGTGCGGATTTCAAGTTCGTCAGCCGTCTCCGCGTTAAAGTACATCCCCGACGTCAGCGCCCCCGCCAGCAAGAAAGCGCTGTCAACCGTCGATAGCTCGCATTGCCAGGCGCGCCTCCCGGATTTCATGTCGAGGAAGTGGTAATAAAATCCCCGGTGCCCGGTACAGTCGGGTCCCGTCCCTTGCGGGCTATTCCAGAAAAATCGCAGGGTTGCGAGCGTGCGCGCCACGGCATCGGAACGCGGCATGAATCCGCGCTCAACCGCCACCGGATAGGCCGCCAGCGCGAAGCCGGTGGCGGCAATGCTGGCGGGCCAATCCGCTTCGGTTTTATCGATCACCAACCCGTTGGCGGGATTCGTCTCGTACACAAAGTAGTCGAACGTTTCCCGCTGGAGTTTTTCCAGGTCGGCATCGAAGTTTAGCTGTCCGTTGCTCATGGTGATACTGAGTTGCCTCCTTTCTCGCGTCGTGCAAAGGAGTCTACAGGTGGTGAACGCTAACCGTGCCGCAGCAGCACCCCGCGCTATCGACCACCGGCAGGCTCCGCACTTGATGTTCGTGCAGTTTCCGGCGTACGTCATCAACTGGCTCGTCCGGGTGGCAACACGCGGACGAGGGTTTCATGATCTCGCCAACGCCGACTTCCGAGGCCTTGCGATCATCCGCCGTGACGCTGCAACACAAATCACGCTCGGTGACGACTCCCACCAACTTGCGAGTCTCGGTGTTCTCGACAACGGGCGCGCAGCCGCACCCGGATTTACGCATGGCTTGCGCCGCGTGGACGGCCGTGTCTTTCGGCGTACAGCACGAAGACGCGTCCATTGGTTTCATCACATCACTACAGCAACTCATTGTTTTCTCCTTATTCTCATCAATATGTCCGCCTTCGTTCTCCCACCTGGCGGTGGCGGTCTTGTCTGTCGCGTCTCTGCTAGGCGTAGCGTTTTCAGCGGCAAGCGGTAAGCTCATTGCGTCAATTCATTGGACTGACTTCGCTATCTCGGGTTCGCTCGCGCCGGCCGAGCCCATTTTCACGCGCTTCAGCAAAAGTGCGTTCGCGACCACGATCAAGGTGGAGCCGGACATCGAGAGGGCCGCAAGTTCGGGACTCAGCAGCCACCCGGTAGACGGATAGAGCAGGCCAGCGGCGAGCGGAAAGGCGATGACGTTGTACCCCGCCGCCCACCATAGGTTCTCGCGCATCTTCATACGTGTCGCACGGCTTAGGAGGATCGTTCCGATCACGTCAAACGGATCGCTCTTCATCAAAACCACATCCGCCGCTTCCATCGCCACGTCCGTGCCCGCCCCGATAGCGATACCCACGTCCGCTTGCGCTAGCGCCGGCGCGTCGTTGATCCCATCGCCGACCATGCCGACGCGCAGACCACGCGCCTGCATCTCTTTTACCTTCTCCGCTTTTTGTCCGGGTTGGACTTCTGCGAACACGGTCTTGATGCCAAGCGCCTTGGCCACCAAGTTCGCAGTGCCCTGGTTGTCTCCCGTCAACATCGCAACCTCGATACCCAACGCTGTAAGCTTTTCAATCGCCTGTTTGGCATTCGGACGGATCGCGTCAGCGATCGCGATGAGGCCGCCGGCCGTACCGTCCACCGCCGAATAAACCACGGTGTTGCCCTTCTCCTCCAGCGCTTTCGCCCGATCATTCAGGGAATCGAGCGCGATCTTGTTCTCGTCCATCAGCTTGCGATTTCCTGCGAGCACGACTCGACCTTCGACGGTCGCCCGAGCGCCTTGCCCCGGAATCGCTTCGAAATTGGAGACGGGGCTAAGCACGATTCCGTCCGCCTTCGCTTTCTCGATCACGGCCTGCGCCAGAGGATGTTCGCTCGATTGTTCAAGAGAAGCGACGAGGCGCAGCAGGTCTTTGTCCGAGACCGGCTTCGCATCGGCCACGATCTCTACCACTTGGGGCTGCCCCACGGTCAGCGTGCCGGTCTTGTCGAAGATGATCGCTTGCAGGCGGCCCGCTTCTTCAAGGGCCGTGGCGTCTTTGAAAAGAACGCCGTTCTCCGCGCCCTTGCCACTGGCGACCATTATCGCCATCGGCGTAGCCAGTCCCAGCGCGTCCGGACAGGCGATCACAACAACTGTGATTGCCAGCATCATCGCGAAGACCAACGTTGCGCCCGCGACCCAATACCAGATCCCGAATGTGGCCAGGCCAATGACAATGGCCGAGATGGTTAATACCTGGGCGGCGATATCGGCAACCCGCTGCGAAGGCGCCTTGGAGTTCTGGGCCGACTGCACAAGCTTGACCACTTGAGCGAGCGCCGTTTCCGCGCCAACCTTGGACGCTCGAAAACGGAAACTACCGGTTTTGTTGATGGTTGCACCGATTACCGTGTTGCCGACCACCTTCTTGACCGGCATGCTTTCGCCCGTGATCATAGACTCATCTACGTTCGATTCCCCCTCGGTGACCTCGCCATCCACCGGCAACTTGTCTCCGGGACGAATCATCACGATGTCGTTCAGCACGACTTCGAAGGTCGGCACTTCCACTGGTTGACCGTTCCGGACCACGGTCGCTTTGGGCGGCGCGAGTTTCAGCAAAGCCTGTACCGCTTTTGACGCTCCGGACCGAGCCCGCATTTCCAGCCAGTGCCCGAGCAAAATGAAAACAAGCACCATCGCGATGGCTTCGTAGAAAACATCGGACTTAAAGAAGAACGTCGCGCCAACGCTGAAGAAGTAGCCTGCCAGAACGGATAGTGAAACGAGCACCGCCATGTTGGCGACACCATTCTTGAGTGCACGCCAAGCGCCAACGTAGAAGACCGATCCGCCGTAGAAGACCGCCGGAGTGATCAGCACAAACATCAGAATTTCTTTTGATACACCGAAGGGCACCGGCAAGGTGATCCCCGTGAGCATCACGAACATCGGCGCGTAGAGATAGATGGGGATCGTCAGTAGAAGCGTCGCGAAGAATCGGTTGCGCATCCCGAGAACCATTCCCTCCATGGACTCACCGGTCCCATGTCCCATCCCCTCCGCCATTGCCGCCTTATCTCCTGGCATGCTCTCCGCACTGTGGCCGGCGTGATCTTCACCCATCGCATCCTTGGCGGGTCGCTGGTTAGCGTGTGCTGGATCAGGCGGCTTAGGGGCCGCGTGATTTTTATGGTCGGCAGGTGGGGAGGACGGCTTCCCATTTCCATTACTGACCTCGCACAAGTGGGCGGGCAAGGCCGCACCTTGGCAGTGGTAACCGCATTCGGCGACGAAAGTTTTAATGTCAGCCAATGCGACCTTCTTCTCGTCATATTGGATCGTCGCCGTTCCGTTCAGGAAGTTGGC
>JBKJLJ010000866.1:0-15126 GCA_046597015.1 Bryobacteraceae bacterium | reverse complement strand
ACTGATCGACGACGACGTCAACGCCTTCCCGGCGGAACTGTTCGACGAGGGCGATGGTCTCCTTGGAGTAGCCCCAAATGGCGGGGGTATCGATCTTGAAATGGGAGATCTGAACCCGGAGGCCGGATTCTCGGCCCACGCTGACGGCCTCGGTGATGGCCTCCTTCACCTTGCGGCCTTCGTCGCGCATGTGGCTGGCGTAGACGGCGTTGTACTTGCTGGCGGCCTGGGCGAGGGCGACGACTTCGGCGGTATCGGAAAAGGTCCCGGGGATGTAGATGAGGCCGGTGGAAAACCCGACGGCGCCGTCGCGCATGGCTTGGTCAACAATCGCCTGCATCTTGACGATCTCGTCAGGCGTGGCTTTGCGATTGGCGGTTCCCATGACGTCGCGGCGGACGGAGTTGTGGCCGACTAGCGAGCCTACGTTCAGGCCGATTTTGGTAGTTTCGAGGCGCGAGAACCAGGCGGCGAGGTCGGTGCGGGAGCCTCCGCAGTTGCCGGTGATGATGGAGGTAACGCCCTGATAGAGGAAGTTGGCAGCCTGGGGATTGAGTTCGACCGCGCCTTCGATGTGGGTGTGGACATCGATGAAACCGGGGGCGAGGACGCGGTCTTTGGCATCGATGATTTGGTCGGCGGTTTTGGCGGAGAGGTTGCCAATGGCGGCGATCCGGCCGCCCTTGACGCCGAGGTCCGCGCGGAACCAGGGATTACCGGTCCCATCAATGATCCGGGCGTGACGAATCACGAGATCGAAATCAGCCGCGCTGGCCGCGAGGGCCAGGCAGAGCAGAAGGGTAAGGCGCATGGAAGAATCCTTAGCTTTTGGCTACGGGGCCTAGGAAGAAGTGAAAGGCGTTGGCGAGGAAGTCGCGGAGTTCGTGGCGTTTGACAACGGCGTCGAGGAAGCCCTTGTCGACGAGGAACTCAGACCGTTGGAAACCGGGGGGGAGCTTTTGGCGGATCGTCTGTTCGATTACGCGGGGCCCGGCAAAGCCGATCAGGGCACCGGGTTCGCCAATATTGAGGTCGCCGAGCATGGCGAAGGAGGCGGTGACGCCCCCGGTGGTCGGGTCGGTGAGAACGCTGATGAAGGGCAGGCCCGCTTCATCCAGTTTCATGAGCGCGGCGGACGTGCGGGCCATTTGCATCAGGCTGACGGCCCCTTCCTGCATCCGAGCGCCGCCGGAGGCGGAGATCACGATGAGGGGGCACTTTTCGACGAGGCAGCGTTCAATGGCGCGGACGATCTTTTCCCCGACAACGGCGCCCATGCTGCCGCCGATGAACTTCATGTTGAAGGCGCAGACCTGGACGCGACGGCCCTTTAGCATGCCGACGGCCGAGATGACGGAATCCCGGTGACCGGTGGCTTTGGCCATGGAGACCATGCGGTCGGCGTAGGATTTAGAGTCGACGAAGTGGAGTGGGTCAGTGGAACGAAGTGTCGCGTCAATTTCCTGCCACTGACTGTCGTCGAACAGAAGGTTGAGACGCTCTTCCGCATTGAGCTTAAAGTGATAGCCACACTGGGTGCATACGGAGAGGTTTTCGTCGAGATCCTTTTTCCAGATGATCTGGCCGCAGCCGTCGCATTTTTCCCAGAGACCTTCGGTTTTGAGGGTTCGTTGGTCTTCGGGTTCGGGGGTAAGGCTCGGAGTTTTGCGGGTCCACCAGGACATTCTTACTAGGGTAGCGTGGTGAGACGCGGGGCGCAATACGCTGGCGGCTACGGCAGAACTTCTTCGAGCGTATCAGCGAGGATGAAGTCGTCAAAATAGATGCTATCGACCGAGGGGCGGTGAGGACTACGGTGGATACCGGGTTGGCAGAAATACACCGACTCAGCGCCCTTGGTCTTGAGTTTCTTGTCAAGCACGAGTTTGCCATTGAACCAGAGGCGGGTGTTTCCTTTGGCCGGGTCCTCGGACCAGTGGATGTGCATGGTGAGTTTGTGCCATTTACCGGTGGGAAAATCGGCTTCCCACTCGGTGCCGTTGCGACCGAGATTGCCGGTTCCGTATTTGATCAAGGTTCCGCTGCCGTCGGGTTTGGGTTCGACCCACCAAGTCATGACGTTGTTGTAGCGAGGCGGGGGGTTGCCTTCCCAATAGAAGAAATTGTCGCGGTCCTTGGGCGGGTCGGCCATGTAGAGGGACAAAGACAGGTAGGTGTCGGACCCTTCTTCGACGGTGACGCGGGGACCGCCCAGTTGGACGCGGAGTTGGCTGGGGTTGAAGATATCGTCTTCATGAATGGTGATTTTGGCGGCGTATTTGCCTTGATGCACGATGTCGGTGACGAGTTGGACATTGCGGGGGGAGGCGTTCTGGCTGCGAGTGCCGGTCTGAGCCCACTGGGAGAGGTCGCCGGTTTCGAAATCGGCTCGGAAGAGGATTTTGGCGGAAACCGGGGGAAGGAGGATCAGGAGAACGAGGACAAGGCGCGGAGTCATAAGTCTTGCGCTCTAGTGTGACATAGAGACAACTCGCCGGCAGCGATTGTCCTAGTGGTTCCCGGTCGCGAGCCCAATCAGCGCAACTGCACCACCATCTTCCCGATGTTATGTCCATCAAAAAGACCGACAAAAGCGTCGGCGGCGTTGTCGAGACCTTTTACAACGGTTTCTCGAGCCTTCAGGCGTCCGGCTTTGAAATAGCCGCCGACCTCGGCTTCGAACTCGGCATGCCGGCTGAGCCAATCGCCCACGATCAGGCCCTTCATTGTGAGCCGCTTGGTGGTGACGTTGAACAGGTTCCTGGGGCCCGGTCTCGGTTCCGCCTCGTTGTAAGACGATATCCCACCACAGGCGATAATTCTGCCGTGTAGCCGCAGGGTAGATAGGGCGGCTTCCAACGCCTCGCCGCCGACGTTGTCAAAGTAGACATCGATACCATCCGGAGCCGCGAGCAAGAGTTGGGGGAGTATCGGGCCGGACTTATAGTTGAATGCATGGTCAAATCCACACTCTTTGAGCAAAAACTTGACTTTTTCATCCGATCCGGCCGAACCGATGACCGTGCATCCGCGGAGTTTTGCCAATTGCCCCGCCACATTCCCCACAGCGCCGGCGGCGCCAGAAATGAAGACGATATCGCCGGCCTTCACGTCGACTAGCTTTAGTCCGGCCCAAGCGGTCATACCAGTCATGCCGAGGGTACCTAAGAAGACAGATGGCGGCTGAATGTCTCAACTTACCGAATGTAATTCAGCCGGTGACGCAATGAAATACTCTCTCCATCCCAGACGGGACGTAACGATATCCCCGGCTTTGCACTCGGTGGCGCGAGACTCGATCACTTCTCCAACCGCCCCGCCCTCCATGGGTTTGCCCAATTCAAACCCGGACACGTAGGACTTGCCCTCGTTCATCCGTCCCCGCATGTAGGGGTCGACGGACATGAATAGATTCCGGACGAGCACTTCGCCATTCTTCAGCGGCGGAAGTTCGGTGACGGCCATCGCAAAGTTGTCAGCGGTTGGCGTTCCCTTAGGTCGACTGGTAAGTCGGACCTCTTGGCTTTTCACTAGTGACATCGTGTTTCTCATTTTTTAGTTAGTTTGGGCTTAGAGCTCGTTCGACGGTGCCTCAACGAGTCCGGGTGAGAGACGCGCCCTCACCAAAGGAGCGGATCGCCTTACCGACAACGACTGCTGTTGATTCTTCCGTCATGTTCCTCTGTTTTTTGCATTTTCAGCACCAAAGGCAGGTTTCCTCTATCCGACTCAAATCGTGGGGAGTCTAACGCGTGAGCTGGCCCAGCTTGCCCCCCGCGTGACCATATGCCGTCACTTGACGGAGATTGGTCACTCATAGATTCATGGATACGTGGGTAACGAGGTGGATAGGCCCATTTTCTTTGACCGTGCATTGGTCGTCGCCGTGCTGAGATACGATTGCGGAATCGTCGACTTTGGGCGGGCGATTTTGACCGCAGGTCCGAAGGTCGCTTGGATTGTCCGAGCTGGGTTACTAAGTGGCCGGAGGGCCAGAGTCATGTTAACGAACAACAAACGTTTGAAAGGATTAGTGATTCGCGCTACTGACGGCGAGATCGGAACAGTAGATGAACTCTATTTCGACGATCAGAGCTGGGCGATCCGCTATCTCACCGTTGAGACGGGTAATTGGCTCGACTCGCGAAGGGTGCTGATCTCGCCGCGGTCCATTCTGCAAACGGATTGGGCGGTGAACCGGATTGATGTCTCTCTAACGCGTGAGCAAGTGGAAAAGTCTCCGAACATCGATACGCAGCGGCCCGTATCGCGGCAGCATGAGGCGGAGTATTTCGATTACTATGGCTACCCCTACTATTGGGATGGACCGTACTTGGGGGGCGCGTCTCTCATGCCAACAGGCTACCCGGCGGCCTTAGTTCCAGTTCCGACTGCGGGGGATATTGCAGCGGAGCGAATCCGAAAGGAGTCTGCCGATTCTCACTTATGGAGCACCGGAGCGGTGGCGGGCTATCACATTGACGCTCAAGACGGGGAAATCGGCCACGTTGAGCGGTTTTTGGTCGACGACGAAACTTGGGCAATCCGCTATCTCGAAGTGGCCACGAAGAATTGGTGGCCGGGTAAGCACGTGCTTCTTTCTCCCGGATGGGTCGAGAGTGTTAGCTGGGAGGAGTCGAAGGTGTATGTGGGAGTAACTCAGGAGGCGATCCGGAGCTGCCCGGAGTATACCGATACGATGACGATTACGCGCGAATACGAGAACAAGCTCTACTTTCACTATGGGCGGCAGCCCTATTGGACGGAGTGACTTCCGGCTACCCCAGTGCCTTGACGGTGCTGGGGGGAAGAGAGTATCAACGGGGATAGGGATGGCCGCGGAGGGTGGCGAAGGCGCGGTAGATCTGTTCGGCGAGCATGGCGCGGGCCAGTTCGTGGGGCCAGGTCATCGTGCTGAGCGACAGGAGCAGATCGGCGCGCTGGCGATGCTGGTCGGTTAGCCCATCGTGGCCACCGAGGAGGAAGACGACTTCGCGGCCTTCGTCTTCCAACTTCCCCAGGAGGGTGGCAAAGCGGGGAGAGTCCATTTGTTTGCCGGCCGGGTCGAGGAAGATTTTGCAGGCCGAAGGGTGGCGGTCGAGGAAGTCGAAGGCGTTGGGCTTCACCTCGCGGGATTCGCAGGGAGCGTAGCGGGAGGTCCGCTTGAGGTACTCGGCGACGAGAGCGTTGGCGGACTGATCGCGGGGCTTGCCGATGAAATAGAGAAATACTTTCACTTGGTTGGGAGAGGGATCGGCCTAAGTAGCTCGAGGATGTTGGGTGAAAGGGATGCGAGGTCGTGAACTTCGGAGGGGCCCTTGGTCATGTCGAAGAGTTCGAGCCGCGAGCGGTCCGGATTCATGAGCAGCTTCCAATCATGGTGGCGGATCGCGACGAGGGGGCTGCGGTTGGGAGCTTAGACAGCGACGTTGTAGCACCCCTTCAAAAGAGGCGCGGCCGAGCGGCCGGGACTTTGCCGGTCCACCATCGGGCCGCGGATGCTGCCGTAGTACAGGCAGCGCAAGGGGCTGGAAGTGCCGATCGCGGCGTCGGAGGCGGCGGTCATCATTGGAGGCGATAGAACGTTGGACATCAAAGCCGTAAGCGGTGGGGCGAGGGGCTCCGGTGAAGCGACCGAGGTGCCCTTTGCGGAAGTGGGCGGTGGGATAGCCGGCCTTCTGGAGGAGGCGATCGAAGTGGGGCGTTTTGATTTGGCGGTTGCCGTAGCAACTGAGGTCGGCGGCCAAGCTGAAGCGGATGCTGGGGCAGGGCGGGAGGTGAAGCGCGGCGAGGCAGCGGCGGCGGGTCATCGATGTCAGTTTACATCTAGTATCTCAGCTGCCGGTGTAGATGGCGGAGAGCGACAAGCAGAGGTTGCAGAATTGGGAGCGCCCTGGCTGGAGCAGCGGAAGTTCACCGTCGCCCTTTTACATCCAATATTCCCAGCGGCCGGTATAGATGGTGAATAAGGAAAGGCATAGGTTGGCGACACCGTGGGTAAGAAAGAGATCGCCGAGGCGCTTGGTTTTGACCATCCAAAGGCCCCAGATGAGACCCGTGAGGAGGCCCACTTCCCAAAATGGCCCGTGCTCGGAGGCGAACAGGACGGCGGTGATGAGGACGGCGGAGAGGGAGTAGGTGCCGAGCTTCACCTTTTCAAAGTCGGGGTCGATGAGCCATCGCATGAGCCAGCCGCGCCAGAAGAGTTCTTCCAGAATGGGGACAAGTAGGGCGGCCCGGAGCGTTCGGAAGACGAGGACGCCCGTGGCGCTGAGCGCTTCAGGGGGGATGGAACTGGAGACCTGGCCCGTGATGGAGTTCGTAAAGAGCCAATGCTGGCGATAGCCGGGGAACAGCGTATCGGGGGTGACCCAAAGGAGCCAGATGCCGATTCCGAGGGCGATGCTTTGCAGAGGCGCGGCGCAACGGAAATCCAGGACTGAACGGGAGAAAAACCAGATGACGGCAGAGAGGGCGGCGACGCGGAAATACTGCTCCAGACGAGGGTCAAAAGGCCAGTAAGGGGCCAAGGCGAGCAAAAGCAGAAAGGCCGCGAATGGGGCGACGTAGGGGGTAGCGGGATGGTTCATCACGTTGTGGCTAGTTAGGGTTTAGTGCCGCGGATCCAGTTAAGGATCGTGTTGTACTCGGGCGAGCCTTTTTCGAAGCGGATCCCACCGCCGTGAGAGAGTTTTTTGGCGCCAAGCGTTCCTTCGCTTTCGGCATCGGTGAGGGGTTTGAGGAGAATGAGGCTCGACTCGGGGTCTTCGAGATTGATGACGGCTTTGGCGGTCGACAGGGTAGCGTTGAACTGAGTGTGGGAGGCGTGGCAATGGACGCAGGCTTGGCCGTCTTTGCCGCGGGTTGTGAGGATGGGTTCGACGTAGCCGCGGAAGTAGTCGTCATCAGGACGGGACCCTGTACTACGCGCACTCGGGGCACCGGGTTTGCGGGGAGGAACCGGCGCCCGGTTCCAGGCGCGGAGGTTCGGGAGGGACGCGGGTTGTTCCGAGAGGAGGATTTGGACGATGGGTTCGCGATCGTTCCGGAGCGGCCCGGCGAGGCGGGAGGCATCGCCGAAGTTGGCGTCTCGCAGGATGGGGGATGCGGCGCGGGCGAGCGTGCCAAGCGCAGGGTCCTTCAGCAGGGGGAGGAGAGCGCGGGCCAGACGGTCGTTGGCGGGGCCGAAGAAGACGATTTGTTCGACGTCGTTGCCGATGCGATTGTACACGGGAGGGAAGGGCGCGGAGTGATCAGCGGTGGGGTCGTAGACGTCGCCGCGGCGAAGTTCGAATTCGGTGAGGCCCGTGAGGAGGTGCTTTTTCTGGAGGATTGAGCCGTTCGCGAGGATTTTCGCGAATTTTGTGGCGAGGCGATCTTCGACGGCGAGGCGGCCGGAGACGACTTGATCGCGATCAGCGGGACGAGCAATGCCGGGTACCCAGTTGTTATAAAGATAGCGAATGTTTTCGTCCGCGAGGTTATAGACGGCTTCGTGGAGAGCACGTTCCAGCCAAGGGCTTTGGGGTTTCGCGAGGGCCGAGAGGAGCGAGTCTTCAATCACCTCTTTGGCGGGGAGGTTGGGGGACCAGAACCAGAACTGCCAAAGGGCTTTAGCGGCTTGGAGGCGGACGGCCGGGGCCGGATCGTCCAGTAGTTTGGCGAGAGGGGCAGCGAATTCGGGACGGCGGGCGAGGGCGGAGAAGTGGGATGAGAAAACGCGAGTGGCGCCCCAGCGGGTCCGTTCGTCTCGGGAGGCGAGGGCCGCCAGGAGAGGCTGAGCGGGGGTGTCGGGGTATTGGCTATAGAGGCGACGGATTTCGAAGGCGGCCTGACGTTGGACGAGCTTGCTGAGGTCACCGAGTTGGGCGAATTGGGGGGCGGGTTTTGAGTACGTTGGTGGAGAGGGAGGAGCGGCTTGGGGGTAGTAGGCGCTGAGGGCGAGCACGGCCATTTGCGTCTCCCGGAATGGGGTGCGGAAGTTTTCGTAAGTCTGGAGCGGGTCGAGCCAGCCGCCGAAGAACTGTTGACGAGCGAGGAGGAAGTCGAGACCCTTCTTGACCTGCGGGTTGGAGAGAGGGATGCCGGCGGCGTGTAGGGTCCAGAGGGCGTGGCCGGTTTGGAATTCGACGGGAAGTGAGGAAGGTTCGAGCTTAGCGGACCACTGGCCGTCAGGACGCTGAAGGGCCAGAAGCCGAGAGGCGTTGGCTGCAATCTGCGGGGCGTGTTTGACTTTGTCGACGGCCGCGAGCGCTAGGGTTTGGTAGCAGAGATCGATCGTGTTCTTGACGGCGTCTTGCGTCAAGAGGGCAGCGACTTTAGGGTCGCGAGTGTTCTCCCATGCGTACCAGGCGACCTCGTAGGTGGAGACTAGCGGCGTGTTGCCGTTGGTCTCGTCGGGGGGGAGTTTGGTCCGGTCACGATAGTACAGCTTGAGATATTCCCCGATACCGTTGTGGAACTCAGCGCGGCGCGGCGTGCCGGTTTGCTGCTCGTAGAGGGAGTTGAGATGGGACATGCGGCCGAGAACGTTGGCGCTGGCGGAGATGACGCGGGACCAGACGGCACCTTCTTTTTCAAAGCCGTAGAGGGGGCGGGGGTTGTTATAGAATCGCTCGGTAAGGAAAGCGAGTTGGCTCGGGTAATGAGTCGAGTAGCCGTGACGGTTGGCATAGAGTTGGGCGCGAAGGGTGAAGTGGGTGGGATGGCACGCGACGCAGAGGGAGGTTTCCTGATGGGGGGAGGAGATGCGGTCATAGACGCCGCCGCGGCGGGGGGTGTTGGCGTGCCAGGAGTCGCCGGCGGCGACGAGGTAGTCGATGGCGGTTTGGACGGCTTCGCGGGGATTTGTGTAGGGCGGTAGGTTATAGAGGCGAGTGAGAAGTTGATAGGCGGGGTGGGTCATTCGAACGCGGACGTAGTAGGTACCAGGTTGGCGAAGCGTTCTCGTAGTGAACTTGTTTCCGGGAAGGGCTTGGACTTCATGGGGCAGGGCGACAGGGTCTTCGCCTTCCGAGTATTCAATGAGTTTCCCGTTGATAAGGCGGTGAAGGGAGACGTCGACGGGGATGTTGTCGCGGTCGTGGAGATCGAGGGCGAGGTGGAGGAGTTGGGGGGTGGGTGAGGAAAACTCAAAGCGGAACCAGTCTTCTGCGGGAGCTTGCTTCCTGGAATCGCCGAGCGGGATATAAGGAGTTTCGTCGCCCGACGCGAGGACGGGTTGACCGAGGCAGAAGGGGGTGGCGTTCTCCCAGGAGTCATTGGGTTCAGCTTCGAACTGGGAGTTGGCCGGGAGCGGACGGAAGGAGGTGCGGAGGGGGACGTTGGCGGGGTGGGTGATGTGAAGAGAGAGGCCGGCACCCGAGCCGACGTAGGTGAACAGGTCACCGTCGCCGGCGTGAAGTTGCTTCGAGAGCACGACTTCGTTTTGGCGACGCAGCTCCACAGTGACTCTGCCTTGCCCGAGCGTGGCGGGAGCCGGAACCGAGACGAGTAAACTTTGGGGACCTGGGGGTAGGTCTTTTCGAAGAACTTTGGCGGTCAGCGAGGTGACCACTAGCAAGCAGAGAAGCGCAACACGCATAGGGGACCTTACCCCAGTTTCTGCTGGAGTTTTTTGATGTCTTCGAGTTCTTGTTTCTGCGGGTTGTTTTTGATCGCCAGCTCGAGCGAGCGTTTGGCCTGCACTTTGTCACCGCGCTGGGCGAGGGCCATGGCGTGATGATAGTGGAAGATGGGGATAGTGGGGTATTTGACGGTGAGGTCGGTGAAAATTGCCAAGGCGTTATTGGCGAGTCCCTTCTTGATATAAATCCAGCCGAGGGTGTCGGCGATCATAGGGTCGTTCGGTTGTTTCTGTCGGGCTCGCTGGGCGAGCGTGAGGGCGGCGTCCAATTCATTGCCTTCCTCGGCCAGGAGATAGGCGAGGTTGTTGAGAGCGAGCGGGTTATCCGGCTGAATGCGAAGGACCTGGTCGTAGAGGGGCCGGGCTTCGGTTACGCGCTTCATGCCGTCGAGGGCCATGGCGCGATTGATTATCGGCGTGACATTAGTGGGCAAGAGTTCGGAGGCTTTTTTCCACGACTCGAGCGCGGCCGGGAAGTCCCCCTTCAGTTTCTGCGCTTCGGCCAGTCTCATGAACAGGTCGGGCTGGTCGCTTTGGACTTGGGCGACTTTGCGAAACATCTCGATGGCGGTATCGTATTGCCCGGCACGGATAGCCACGGTCCCGCGAGCGACTTGGAAAGCGAGTGCTTTCGGGTAGCGGACGATTTCGGCATCAACGAGTTTAGCCGCAGCATCGTACTGCTGCTGGGCCATGTGGGTTTCGATTAGTCCCATGAGGCCCCGAAGATCGGGAGGGTCTGTAAAGTAGACCGAGCGGAAGTTTTCTTCCGCATTTTTATAGTCCTTTTCCGAGAAGTAGGCGAAACCTAACTGGTAACGCGCGTCCTTCGACTTCGGATACATCTGGATGGTTTCCTTGAGCAGTGCCTTAGCTTGAGGCTGATTGTTTTGAGCCATCAAAGCGTGAGAGCGCACCAAGCGGCCAAATAGATTGTCAGGGGATTGCCCGAGCACTTCCCCGGAGAGTTGAAGGGCGGTGCTCCAATCCTGTTTTTGAAGACTCAATTGGGCCAAGGCATTACGGGCGGGGAAGAAATCGGGTTTCAGCTTCAGGACTTCGAGGAGTTGAACTTTTGCAGCATCGAGGTCGCCGCGAATCATGAGAGCATTGCCGAGGTCGAAGCGGAGGACGAAATTGTCCGGCAGTTTGGAGACAACTGACTGCAGATCGGAGATAGCGGCATTCAGATTCTCCGGCTTGCCGCCGAGGAGCCACAGGTGAGCGCGGATGGAGATCGCCTCGGGGTCCTTCGGGTTCGCTTTCAACATGGCTTCGACTAAGGTCTGGGCCTCGGCGATTTTATTCTGCGCGCTGAGGGATTCCACGATGCCTTTGCGCAAGGTCTTTTTCGTGGCCTCGTCCTTAGCCGCGGCGATGCCCTGCTCTCGAATCTTAATGGCCTGGTCAAAGTCGCGCAGCCGGAAATAGAAGGATCCGACTTGTTCGTACGCCTCGGGGAATTTGGCGCTGTCTTTGATAATTTCGTCGAGCACCTGGGTCATTTCGGCCTGCCTGCCGAGCGCCGCCTGGTGAGCGGCTAGGGCAATCCGAGCCGAGATCAGTTCCGGATGATCCGCCACCCTGAGCTTAGCAATGCGCTCGGCATCCGGGAGCCGGTTCGAACGGATGTAGTAAGTGTAGAGGATCTCGTAGCCGCGGAGGAACCCTTTGGAGGTTCCGAGGAGTTTGGTGAGGAGGGCTTCACCCTCGGGTTCCCGCTTCAGTGCCATATACATGGAGGCGATAGAAACCTGCATATCCGGCTGACCTGGTTTTGCTTTATCAGCCGCCAAATAGTGATCGAGCGCTTCCTGCGGTTTCATCCCGACCTGATCAATCATTCCCTGCAATCGTAGATATTCATACGAGGTGGGATGGGTCTTCTTCATCCGGGCGGCAATATCCTCTGCTTCCTTGAGAAACCCGGCCTGTTTCTTCGTATCACTGGCGTAGACGGAGATGTAGATATCGGCTAACTGCCGGGCGGAGTCGAGATTGTCCGGCTGGAGTTCGACGGACCGTTTAAAGGCATTAACGGCGTCGGGATACTGACCCAGCATCAACGAGGTAAGCGCGAGACGATAGTACGCTTCGCCGTACCGGGCGTCCTCTTTGAGGGCGTTCCGGAACATGATGGAGGCCTCGCGGAATTTGCCGCTTTCAAAATACTTATTCCCGTTAGCGAGAAACTTCTTTTTTCGAGTTTCGGGATCGCGGGAACAGCCACCCAGCAGAAGGGTGAGAGCGAGGAAGCAGGCGAAGATTGTACGGGAGAGCATCGGCTTAGTGGTCAGAGATCTGACACTCATAGTATAGCCGGAATCGAAGAATCAACAGCCTACTGAGGTACTATCCCATCCAGCCCATTAAGGGGTCTGGACTACTCTACGGCGACCGTGGGGACGAAGTTTCCCGAAAGCGGGCTACTAAGGCCGCCAATGGTAATCACGACCTTGAGGTCCTGGCCTTTTTCATGGAAACCGGGCACGCGGAGATTGATTTGGTAGAGCCCGACGTAACCAGGAACTAGGCCGCTCCAATCGACGATCATCTCCTCCTGAACGGTGGGTCCGCGGGTGAGATCGGCGGGGGTCGAAACTTTGCGGAAATAAAGGGTAACGTCATCGGTTTCGATGAGCGGCGAAGAGGGGGCCGGGGCTCCGGGGGCGAGGGTTGTTTTCGGGGGGATGCCGAGGCCCACAGCATAAAGGACAAGGGGTTCGTCCCGTTTCGCCGGCCGCTGGGTGGTGACGGGCTCTCCATTGGCCCGAAAGAGAAGGGCCCGTTTTGTGTCCGGATCGGAAAGGGCGGCGGGCGTATATCGGCCGACGGTAAGTTGAACGGGGTTGGCGGCTACTTTCCGATCGATGGAGCGCACGACCAAAGGGTAGCGGCCGGGAGCGAGGTTGGGGGGGATTTGCGCGTTGATTTGACCCGAGGAGGTCATCAGGAGCGGTAGGGGGTTGTTGTTCAGGGTGAGGCAAACTCCGCCGAGGGCAGTGGGAAGCGGAGTACTCGAGGCGGTGGCGGAGCGGCCCAGGTTGGAGCCGAAGATAGAGATGAGGCCGTTTTGAGAGGCACCGGGGGTGAACGTGCCCACGTTGACGACCCCGGCAGCCGGGACGACGGGTCGATCGGCGGGAACAATCGGATCGAGAGGGATAACACTAAGACCACTCGTGGTCAAGATGTAAGCGTTCGTGAGGGCCGCATCGACGGCGAGGAGGCGGCCATCGACGTTGGTGCGCTGGGTGCCAACCAAGCGAGTGAGAGGGCCTTCCAGCGCGGCGGCGGAGCGGATGGGGAGACCGGTGTTCACATCCACGATTTCGACCGCTGGGGTATCGGTAACGACCGCGTTGGCGTTCGCGACGACGGGTTGGGTGAAGCGAGCGTAGAAGTTTCCATTGCCGGCGGCGACTGAGGCAACGGGTCGGGTGGTTGCAGCGGTGGGAGGGCCGCCAGGGCGACCGGGCACGGCGGGTTCAGCGGAGCCGCCGGCGATCGGGGACAGCGTTTGATTCAGAACAAGGCCATTCGCGAGGTAGTACTGACCCCGCGGACCAGCGCTGACCGGTCCAAAGTAGCCGCTGATGGGAGCGGGAGCAATTTGGCGGGACTGAACGTAATCGTCAACCTGGGAATCATACAGATACGCGTTGCCGTTTCCGGCGAGCAGGATTAAGTTCTCTCCGTTCGGGGTAACGCTAATCGTGCGGGGACCGGCGACCGTGGCGGTACCGATGATGGGGCTGATGGCCCGGGGGAGAGCCTCGTCGCCGACGACGCGCCAGAGGGTGCCGTTGCTCATCACGATTTGAAGACCCCGTTGCGTCACACCAATCTGAGACGGGGTGACGATCGGGACATTGCCGTTAAACGGGATCGGCGGGAACTTGACTCGACCGGAGACGCGGAGGCCATCGAGATCAATGATCGAGATGGACTCGCTACCGCTGTTAGCGGCGTAGAGCGTGGAGCCGTCCGGGGAGAGGGCCAGAGCGCGAGGGAGTTGCCCGACCTTGATGGAATCCAGGAGGCGGCGCTGGCGGATGTCGTAGACTTCGACGCGATTCATGCCGGAGTTGGCGATGTAGAGCCGTTGTCTTTGCGCGTCGGTGACGATATCGGTGAGGCCTTCGGCGGGCGAGAGGCTGGTGCGGATAGGGACGATTTCGCCGCGGGCCTCGGTATTGCGGGAGTTTTGATAAACCCGCACGATGGAGGGAACGTTGACGGCTTGGGGGGAGGAGATAAGATAGTCAAACGATTGGGCGGTGCCCAGAGAACGGCCCGCAAGAGCATTGAAGACGAAGTCGACGGCCGTGCTATTGGCCCCTTCGCGAATGGGGCGAGCGGTGGGGGCCTGCTGGATGATCGCGGCGGCGGCGTTATTTTGGTTTCCTCCGCCTTGGCCGGGCAAGCCGGGAATGTTGATGGGGAAGCCCGGAAACGGGATCACGACACCCCCGCCACCGGGACCGGGAAGCCCGCCGCCGATGCCCGGAATATTGATCGCCCCTGCGGTAGCGAGCGATTGAAGGAGGGTGGGAGTAAATACGAGCGGGCCGGCCGCACGACCGGAGTTGGCGACTTCTACCCGGAAACTCCGGCCTTCGGGCGTGGAGTTGCACTGGTCGCTCGACACGACAACGGCATTGGTCGTGGGTTGGAGCACGACACTGCGACCAATATCTCCAACCGGAATCGTGGTAAATCCACTTTCACTGAGAGCGTAGAGGTTCAGTCCGTCCTGGCTCGAAACGATTTTCCCGGCGAGATTCTCCGGCAGCTGCAGAGCATCGTAGATGAGCAGGTTGTCAGAATCGTCGATAAGAAGTTGTGTTACGTTGGCGCGGGCCGGTGGGCTCTGCACCGGGGTGACATTAAACGCCGCAAAGATGCGGCTGCCGTCCGGGGTGAACGCGCTGCCACCCTGGTTTTGTTGCAGATTGAACTGTCCGCCGACCTGAGTAAAGCCGGCGGCGGTTACCGTGACCGAGAGCGGGAAAGGGGCGTTGGCAGCGTTTTGTTGGGCGAGGACCGAGAGAGTTTCGGTTTCGAACAGGCGAAGGCCCATCATGAAGCGCGAACCATCGGGAGAGACCGAAAGCACAGTGGACGTATCTCCCACTATCCGACTGCGCAGAACGCTGGCGGACGCCGATTCGTAGACGAAGACGACGCGGAAGGTGGCGTTAAAGGCGTTGACGCCAATGATGAGGGATCCATCTCGGGTGGCGATGAGTTGGCTGCGGTTGGCTAGAAAGACGCGACCGGCGAGAGGGGGAAGGGTGGGCGGCAGAGGCGGCGGCGTAGCAACCGGGACGGTGCTCAGAATTCGGGTTGTATCGGCGATACCAGGATCGAAGATAAGAAGTGTGTTGAGAAGGTTGTTTTGGCCCGAACCGATGGTGGTGATCAGAACCCGATCATCGGAGCCGACGGCGACGCCTTCGGGCTTGGCGGGCAGGGAGATTTTGCGAATGACGGCGGGG
>JBKJLJ010000092.1:0-6546 GCA_046597015.1 Bryobacteraceae bacterium | reverse complement strand
GTCGGCGGCGAGTTCGACGTTGAAGGAGGGGAAGACGGCCGGGTCGGGCTTGAGCACGGCGAGGTTCCGGGTTTGGAGCCACTGGGCGGCGAAGCTTTCGGCGAGGGCGCTCGATTTGGGGCTGGCGAGGAGACGGCGGGTTTCGGCGGTGAGTCCGGCTCTAAGCTCGTTGAGGTCGGCTCGCCGATTGAGTTCAGCGTCGGGAAGGGAGCTCCAGAGAAAGTAGGATAGGCGGGTGGCTAGCTCATGGCTCGACAGCGGGCGGGCACCGGGGCCGCGGTCGCGCTCGACACGGAAGAGGAAGTGGGGGGAGACGAGCAGAGCGGTCAGAGTGGTTCGCATGGCCTGTTCGAAGGAGCCGGTGCGGGCTTGCTCCTTCTGCGTGAGAGTCAGAAGGCTATCCAGTTCGGCGGGTTCGACCGGCCGTCGGAACGCTTGGCGGGCGAGGGGCGCCAGGAGGCGGCGGGCACAAGAGGGTGCGTGCTGGCCAGGGGCGTGGCCGCAAGTAAAGAACCGGCGGTAGGCGGAGGATTGAGCGGCGGGGGTCGTCTGCGTCGGACCGTAGACCTGGATGTATTCGAGATAGGGAAGATTGCCTTTGTACGGCGGGTCGGGCAGGACTTCGATCGAGGCTTCGACGCGGTGGAGGCCCGCGGGGATCTGGAGGTTGCGGGCTTCAATTCCCCGATCAATTTGGTAGTAAAACTTGAGGACCTCACTCGCCGTCTCCCGGCCGTCGAGGAAGAGCCGCATGCGGACCTGGGTGCCATCCCGAAGGCCCTGATAGAAGGCGGAGCGGAGGGTGTAAGTGCCGTCGGCGGGGAAGGGGTGGTCGACGGCCATGCGAAGTTGGCGGTCCTGGCCGACGCGTTCGGCGAGATAGCGCTGCATCGTGGCGGGGGGCGGGTCGGAGTCGACCGGGATAGCGGCATGAGCGATGCGTTCAGCGGCTTTAAGGTATTGCTCGGTGAGCAGCGGGCTCAGAGAAAGGACGTCGGCGATGTTGTCGAAGCCATAGCCGGCCGGGTCCGTGGGGAAGTCTTCGGCGGGGTTTAGGTTGAAGCCTAGAAGGTCGGCCACGGAGCGATTGTATTCGAAGCGGTTCAGACGGCGAGCGGTCACCCGCCCCGGATCCTGGGGCCGGGACTGGTCGAGGCGGTCGTAGGCGGCTTCGATCCACGTAGTGACCGCGAGGGTTTGGTCGGCCGGGGGACGGGGAGAAGATTTGGGGGGCATTTCGCCGGAGTGGAGACGGTGGGCGATCTGCTCCCAGCGGGGCCGGTCGGCGAGAGGGGAAGCGAGGAGGGCGGGGATGGACAGGCCCCCGGCGGGGTTGGAGACGCCATGGCAGCCGGTACAGTGGGTGCGCAGGAAGGGTTTGATCGCTTGGTCGAAGGGGTCGGCGGCCAGCGCGACGGACGCCAGGACGAGGGCGAGAAATATGGGGCGTCTCATGGGTTGAGTCTATCAATTGTTTGGATTGGCTATACCGCTCTAGACCGCTTCATACTTCTTCACAGAGCCGGTGGGAATGGCTTCACATTGCAATCGTCTCTTGTAGTGAAGGCTCCAGACGGAGCTGGACCAAGGAGAGGCGAAATGTTTGGAATTTTTCTGGCGGCGATTTGCGCCATTGGATTGTACAAGGTCTGGCGGCCAATGCGGTTTGGCCGTATCGGGTGTGGAGGCGGGCGCCTGTTCCGAGAGTTGAACGCAACTCCGGAGCAGGCCGCGGCCTTGCGGGAAAGTGCGCAGGAGTTACGGATGCTTCGGAGTATCAAGAATTCCCGCCGGATGATGACTCCGATTGCGGAAGCATTGACGGGGCCGGCGTTTGACAAGGAACTATGGTGGGGCCAGATGCGGGCGGCGGCCGAAGAGACGGCGCGGCCAACGATCGAGTCGGTGATCGAACGGTTGCGGGCGACGTTGGACCCCGAGCAGCGAGCGAAGCTGGTCGCAATGGGCACGAGAAGATTTGGCAAAGGAGAGAAAGCATGAAGATTTTATTGACGATTGTGTTGAGCGCCGGGATGGTGCTGGGAGTGGCGTCGGCCGTGCGGCATGGAAAGCATGGCGGATGCCAGCGGATGGGGGCGGTGGCCGCTCCAGGCAGGTAGGATAAGAACTTGCCGATGGAAGCCCTACTGGTGGATGACGACGCCCGATTGCCAGAACTGCTGCGAGCTTTTCTTGAGCCACAGGGCGTTGTCCTCTCCCAGGCGGGGAGTGGGGCGGCCGGGCTGGCGATGTTAGAGCGGCAGACGTTTGATGTGGTCGTGTTGGATGTGATGATGCCGGGCATGGATGGGCTGGAGGTGCTCCGGCGGATCCGGGCGAAATCGAATGTCCCGGTGATCATGTTGACGGCACGGGGGGATGAGACGGATCGGATTGTCGGGCTGGAGCTAGGGGCCGATGACTATCTGCCGAAGCCTTTCAGCGCGCGGGAACTGCTGGCGCGGATGCGGGCGCTGGTGAGGCGAGCCGTGCCGGACCCGCGGCTCGAGGGTGTAAGCCATGGCGAGATCCGTCTCGCGACCGAGACGCGGGAGGTATGGAAGGCCGGGGTGCCCTTGGAGTTGACGGCGCTGGAGTTTGATCTGTTGGCGGCGTTAATGCGGAAGCGAGGACGCGTGGTCGGGCGAGAGGCCTTGCTGCGGTTGGCGGGCCGGGGAGATACGACGGTGAATGAACGGACGGTGGATGTCCATGTGGCGCGGCTGCGGCAGAAGCTGGGGGACGATCCACCGCGGCTGATTAAGACGGTGCGGGGCGTGGGCTACGTATTCGCGGCGGAGTCATGAGACGTCGGCGTCCCTTCGGTTTGCGACGGCAAGTGTTCTGGTCGCTGGTGGGCTCCATGTTGACGGCGGGGGTCGTGACGCTAGGGTTCGCGTGGCTGTGGTCGGGCTGGACGGTGTGGGGAGTGGGGCTCGCGGTGATGGTGGCGCTGTGGGTTGCCTCAGGCCGGTTGGCCCGGCGCATTGTGCGCCCCCTGCAGCGGCTGGTGGACGTGGTGCAGCGCTTTGGACAAGGAGACCTTTCGGCGCGGACAGGCGTGCCGGGACGCTCACGAGATGAAGTGGCGAGGGTAGCCCGGGCGATTGATGAAATGGCCGGGCGCATTGAACGGCAAGTGAAAGAGGAGCGAGCGTTGTTGGCCGTCGTGTCCCATGAGTTGCGGACACCGATGGCACGGATCCGGGTATTGACGGACCTGGCGCGAGAGGGGCGGAGCCTCGACACGTCGCTCGACGATATCGACCGCGAGGTGGCCGAAGTGGACTATCTGGTGGCGAACCTGCTCGCCCGGTCGCGGCTGGAGTTCGGGAACCTGGCCCGGCGGGGAGTGCGGCTGAGCGATGCGGTGAGCGAGGCGTTGGGGAGAGCCGGGCTGGAGCCTGGTCTGTTGCGGATCGAAGGAGAGGAGGCGAGCGTTTGGGTCGATCCGACGCTGCTGCATCGGGCCATCGCGAATCTGTTGGACAATGCAGTGCGGCATGGCGGGGGAGTCGCGCGGGTGGCGGTGCGCTGGACGGAGGAAGGAGGGGAGATGGAGGTGTTCGACGAGGGCCCTGGGTTCGCCGCGCAAGAAACCGCGGTGCGATTTCAAGCGTTCTCGCGCTCCGGAGGGACCGGGCTAGGCTTAGGCCTATCGCTCGTCCATCGAATTGTAGTCGCCCATGGAGGAAGAGCCTGGGCGGAGAATCGGCCGGAGGGAGGAGCGCGAGTGGGATTCACGATCCCGTATGGAAACGAAGCCCTTCAACCCTAGGCCTAAAGGAATCCTAAATCCGCCGTCGGGAAATTCGCCAGGTTCGGGAACACCGTCCCCATCGCCGAACCCGGAACCCCAAACCACTTCGCCAGGGTCGCCCCATACTGGTCGAGCGAAGTCGTCGGAATCCAATTCCCCCGGTTCCCCGAATCGTCCGGCCCGTTCAACACAAGCTGCGGAAACACCCCATAAACCCCACTCTTCACCGCCCCACCCGTTACGATCTGATGCCCGCCCCACGCATGGTCGGTCCCCGTACTCGCGTTCGGCTGCATCGTCCGGCTGAACTCCGACTCCGTAAAAAGCGTCACCTGCCCCCCCAACCCCAACTCCTCCATCGCCCGGTTAAACGCCAGCACCGCGTCGTTCATATCCAACAGCAACCGCGCATGCGTCGGCGCCTGCGCCTCATGCGTGTCATATCCGCCCTGCGAACAAAAGAAAATCTGCCGCCGCAAGCCTACCTGCCCCCGAATCTGAATCAACCGCGCCACCTGCCGCAACTGGTTCCCAATCGAAGTCGTAGGGAACACCGTCATCAAGCTCGGCAACGCCTTAAACGCCGCATCCGCTTGCCGCAGCACCGCCAACGAATCGTTGATCCGCTGCCCCGCCGCCTGCACCAGCGTCGCCCCCGTCGACATCGTCAGGATCTGCTGCAACGCGTTCTGCCGGTCCACATCCCCCGCCCGGTTCTGCTGCCCCAGGATGTCTAAATTCGTCGACGCAATCTGCGAAGGCTGCGTATCCTGCCCAATCAAAAAAAGCGAATTCCCATTCACCGATACCCCCGCCGGAAACTGGGACGGCGCGTTCATCCCCCGAACCTGATCCGCCACTCGCCCAGCCCATCCGGTCGGCGCACTCCCCCGCGGCGTCCCGCTCTGCCATTGCACCTGCTGGTCAGAATGCGAAAACAAGTTATTCGGCACCGTCTTCACATTCGCTAAATACTCCGCCCGCGTCACCGGCCGGACTAACATTCCCACATTCGCCACCGCCGCCGCCTTCCCCTCTTGAAACAAACTGCGGATCCCGCCCAGCGAAGGGTGCAATCCAAACGTCTGGTCCCCCTGCACCGTCGCTCCTAACACTTGGTCCCGGGGAATCGCCGCCGTCCTCCGGATCCCCGCATACTGCCCATAACCCACGTCAGAGGTCGGAATCAGCGTATCATTGGCGTCATTCCCCCCGAACAGAAACAGGCACACCAGCGCCTTATAGTCACTTCCCGAACTCTGCGCAAACGAGTTCATTAACCCCAATTGGCCTGCCGCCGCCGCCGTCCCCAGGCTCGCCACCGCCCGCCCCCCCATCCTCAAAAATGCCCGCCGATTGCCCAGCAATCCCGTATGTCGACCCGCTGCTGATTGTGCCATTTCTCTTTCCTTTAACCCTTACCGTTTCACTAACACTTGCGGACTCGCCGCCACCAGATACAACGCCGTAATCGCCTTCATCCGATTACTCGTCTGCACTCCCACCGCCTGCAAAATCAACGAACGGATACCCGCCGGCAACACCCCTCGCGACAACGCGTTCGCCGCCGCCGTCACTAACGTATCCGGATTCGTCGCCAACTGGTCCCACGAAGCCAGATCAATCACCGCCGCCGAACCCATCCCGTTACTCGTCAATCGATACATCAGATTCACCGTGTTCAACGCCGTCGTCGCATTCAACGTCTGAAACTCCGGCCCCGGTTCGGAAAACGGCGAAAAGTAACTGAACACACTCCCCGGATAAAACAAATTCTGCCCTAAGCCATTAATCGTATTCGCCAGTGCCCCCGTCGACTGCATATTCAACGCCCGCATCGTCTGCAGAGTCAACAGCAATGGCTCCCGCAACGTCCCCTGGTCACCTGGCAAATCCACCAACGGCCCCGCCTGCGTCCCCGCCTCTGGGTCCATCAAAATCGCCTCCACCACCGACTTCAGATCCCCCCGCACCCCCCGGCTATCCCGGTTAAAAACCCCCGCCACCCGCGCCACATACTCCGGAGACGGGCTCGACGTCACCAACCGCTGAATCAACCGGAACGAAACGAACGGCCCAATATTGGGGTGGTTGAAAATCGCGTCCAACGCCGCGTTAACGTCATCCGATGCCAGCAACCCCGCCGGCACCGTCACATTCGGCAAAACGTTTTTCTGCGTTCCATCGTGCTCGGCCTCAATGGCCACCATCGGCTCGCCCCAGTTCTCGGCCGACCAGAACCGCGGCTGCGCCCCCGGCAGCGGAGCCGCCGTCCATCCCGTAAACACCTTGGCCAACTGCGCCACATGACCCTCGTTATACGTCGCCGGGCTTCCCGTCTTCGGCGTACCATCGATATTCAGCTCCACTAACCCCAAAGTAAAGAGTTGCAGTAACTCTCGCGCATAGTTCTCATTCGCCACCGTATTTCGGGATAAGTTCGCCTTGGCGTTGTTCATCATATTCAAATACCGGCCCATCGCCGGGTTCAGCGTGATGCGACGCAGCAGTTGCCGATAATTGCCAAACGCTTCCTCATGCAAAATTCGTAAGTACGGCACATACTGCCGATGCTCCCCCAAATCAATCGCCGAAACCACAATCATCGAATGCAGCGCAAACGCGACCCGATACCGCAACTGGTCCCGCCCCCGCCATGCCGTCGTCAACCACGCCGTCTGCAATCGGCCCATCCCCTCCTGCGATACGCTCCCGTTGGCCTGCGTCACCGGGGGTGCCGCATCCGGCAGCGGCGTCATCGGTAAGCTGAACTGCTCCGCCAGCCA
>JBKJLJ010000781.1:0-6500 GCA_046597015.1 Bryobacteraceae bacterium | reverse complement strand
GTATAGAATCGCGCTGAGGTCGAGACCTTTGGCCTTCCAGTGATGGCTGACGTCGCGGGCTTCGAGCATGTCCACGCGGCCAACCATGTCGTCAACCTTACGGAAGCCGAGTTCGGCCATGATCTCGCGGAGCTCTTCAGCGACGAAGAAGAAGAAGTTGATGACATCTTCCGGTTTGCCTTGGAACTTGGCTCGCAGTGCCGGGTCCTGCGTCGCAATGCCGACTGGACAGGTGTTGAGATGGCACTTGCGCATCATGATGCAGCCCATTGTGATCAGAGGTGTCGTCGAGAAGCCGTACTCCTCAGCGCCGAGGAGAGCAGCGATAGCGACATCTCGGCCAGTCTGCAGTTTACCGTCGGTCTGAACCCGAATGCGGCTGCGGAGGTCGTTCATCACGAGCACCTGCTGCGTCTCGGCGAGCCCTAGCTCCCAGGGGACTCCAGCGTGGCGGATAGAAGTCATCGGCGCGGCGCCAGTACCGCCGGAATCGCCCGAGATCAGAACCAGATCGGCATGGGCCTTGGCCACGCCCGCCGCGACGGTGCCGACGCCAACTTCGGAAACCAGCTTGACGGAGATGCGGGCGACCGGGTTGACGTTCTTTAAGTCGAAGATGAGCTGCGCCAGATCCTCGATCGAATAGATGTCATGATGCGGAGGCGGAGAGATCAACCCGACGCCCGGGGTCGAATGTCGAACCTTGGCGATGGCTTCGTCGATTTTGTGACCGGGGAGCTGGCCGCCTTCGCCGGGTTTGGCTCCCTGCGAGATTTTGATCTGCAATTCGTCGGCGTTGACGAGGTAGTTGGCGGTGACGCCGAAGCGGCCGCTGGCAACCTGTTTGATGGCCGAGCGCTTGGAGTCGCCGTTGGGCATCATCGCAAAGCGGACCTCGTCTTCGCCGCCCTCGCCGGTGTTCGAGCGGCCCTGGATCCGGTTCATCGCGATGGCGATGGTTTCGTGGGCTTCCTTCGAAATTGAGCCATAGGACATGGCACCCGTCGCGAAGCGTTTGACGATTTCACTGGCCGGTTCTACCTCTTCAACCGGCACCGGGTTGGCGGGTTTGAACTGGAGCAGACCGCGGATGGTACAGAGCGCTCGGGTCTGCTTGTTGACGTGGTCCGAGTAGTCTTTGTAGGTCGCGTAACTTCCGGTTCGAACCGCGGCTTGGATCGAGGAGACCGTCTGCGGATTCAGCAGGTGGTATTCGCCCCGAATGCGATATTGATAGGTCCCGCCGACGTCGAGTTCGGTGTCGGAGTCGGTGAGCGGCCGGAAGGCATGGTCGTGCTTCATCTTGGCTTCTTTCGCCAGGACTTCCAGGCCGATACCCTCGATACGGGATGGCGTGCCGGTAAAATACTTCTTCACCACGCCGGAGTTGAGACCGATGGCTTCAAAGATTTGAGCGCCGCGATAGCTTTGCAGCGTCGAGATGCCCATCTTCGAGAACACCTTCAGCATTCCCTTGTTAATCGCCTTCTTGAAGTGCTTCAGGGCGACGGGGAAATCGACGGTCAGGCGGTTGTTCATCGCCAGATTTTCGAGGGTCTCGATGGCGAGGTAAGGATTAATCGCGCTGGCGCCGTAGCCGATGAGCAGGCAGAAGTGCATGACTTCGCGGGGTTCGCCGCTCTCGATGATGAGAGCAACACGGGTCCGAGTACCTTCCCGAATGAGATGGTTGTGCACGGCCGTCAGAGCAAGGAGCGAAGGGATAGGCGCGGAGTCGGCGTCGATACCGCGATCGCTGAGGATCAAGATAGAGTAGCCGGCTTCGATTGCCCATGAGGCGCGTTTACAGAGCGAATCGAGGGCGCGCTCGAGTTCTACCTCGCCGCCGTGGACGTTGTACAACGCGGGCAGGGTGTACGCCAGGAAGTCGCCTTGGCTGACACGGCGCATCTTTTCGAGATCGCGGTTGGTCAGGATCGGTTGCTTCAGCTTTAGGGTGTGGCAGTGCAGCGGCGTTTCATCAAGGAGGTTCCGTTCGTTGCCGATGTAGCTCGTCATCGACATGACTAACTCTTCTCGGATAGGGTCGATGGCTGGGTTGGTGACCTGAGCGAACAGCTGCCGGAAATATGTAAACAAGCTTTGGGGCTTGTCAGAGAGGCAGGCGAGCGGCCAGTCGATACCCATCGAGCCGATGGCTTCTTCGCCGTTCACGGCCATCGGGCCCATGATGATTTTGAGATCTTCGTCGCTGTAGCCGAAGGCGCGCTGGCGTTGCAGGAGCGTGTCGTGTTCAGTTGCGTGAATGCGGGCCGGTTCCGGAATGTCGTCCAGCGTAATCTGGTTTTCGGTCAGCCATTGGGCATAAGGCTGACGGGTCCACATCCGCTCTTTCAGCTCTTCGTCGGGGATGATGCGATGCTCCTGCATGTCCACAAGCAGCATCTTGCCGGGCTGGAGTCGCCCTTTGTAATCGACGTCCTCCGGTTTGATCTGCAGCACCCCGGTTTCGGAGGCGACGATCAAAAGACCGTCTTTGGTAACCAGATAACGGGAGGGGCGGAGGCCGTTGCGATCGAGCGTGGCACCGATCACCTTGCCATCGGTGAACGCGACCGAGGCAGGGCCGTCCCACGGTTCCATGAGCGAGGCGTGGTACTCGTAAAACGCCTTCTTGTCCGGATGCATGGTGGAGTCGGCATCCCACGCTTCGGGGATGAGCATGGCCATCGCGTGGGGCAGGGAACGGCCGGAAAGAGTGAGAAGCTCGACCACGTTGTCGAGAGTCGCCGAGTCACTCGCCCCTTGCTCGACGATGGGCATGATCTTCTTGAGATCGTCGCCCCAGAGCGGTGAGGCGAGTACGGCTTCGCGAGCCCGCATCCAGTTCGCGTTCCCTTTGACGGTGTTGATTTCGCCGTTGTGGCAAAGGAAGCGGAACGGATGGGCGAGTTTCCAACTGGGAAACGTATTGGTCGAGAAGCGTTGGTGGACCATGGCGAGCGAGCTTTTACACTCGGGGTCGGAGAGGTCCCGGTAGAACTTCTGGATCTGGGGGGCGAGGAGAAGGCCTTTGTAGACGACCGTCCGGCAACTCAGCGACGGAAGGTAAAAGAAGTCCTTATCCCGAATGTCACTGGCGAGAATTTCGTGCTCGGCGCGTTTGCGGATGACATAGAGCTTTCGTTCCAGCGCGTCCTCGGTCATGCCGGGCGAGCGTCGGATGAAGATTTGTTCAATGTACGGTTGGGAGGCGCGGGCGACGCGGCCAATTGCATCCGCGTCGATCGGGGTGTCTCGCCAGCCGAGTACTTCGAGGCCCTCTTCCCGGGTGATCCTCTCCATTATGCCTTCGGCCTGGAGGCGGGCGGTGTGTTCGACGGGTAGGAAAACGAGTCCCATGCCGTACTCGCCGGCCGCGGGCAGGGTGAAGCCCTGCTTCTGGCACTCGCGGGCGAAAAAGGAGTGGGGGATCTGGATGAGGAGGCCAGCGCCATCGCCGGTTTCGGGGTCACAACCGCACGCCCCGCGGTGAGTTAGATTGATGAGAATCTGAACGCCTTTTGTAATGATGTCGTGGGAACGATGGCCCTTAATATTGACGACAAAGCCGATGCCACACGCATCGTGCTCTTGGGTTGGCGAGTAGAGGCCCTGGGCTTCGGGGAGACCGGGGCGTGACTGGGTGGGATGCTCGAACTGCTCACTCATAATGCGGTAACCTCACTTTCCGAAGATCCCACTATAGAAAATCCGTGACTATAAGTCAATTGAAACTTGGTCGTCCCCACAATCGGTCCTGCTTATATAACAAAATTCACGAATCTGATATTGCCTTGGTGTTGACATAAGAAATTCTTATGATATGCTGACCTTTGTGAATTTCGAGCATCTGAAGCTCTTTCGGGATATCGGGCAAAGCCGGAGCGTCAGCCGGGGTGCTTCGCTGAACGCGATCAGCCAGTCGGCTGCGAGCCAGCATATCCAGGAGTTGGAGAAGTCCTTGGCGGTGAAGTTGCTTGACCGATCGACTCGGCCGCTGACGGTGACGCCGGCGGGCCGGTTGTACATTGATCTGTGCCGGGACATTTTGCGGCGGCGGGAGGAATTCGAGGCAGCGCTGACCAACTTGGCGGGGGATGTAGAAGGGACGGTCCGGGTCGCCTCAATCTATTCGGTGGGTCTTTCGGAGATGTGGCGCCTAGAGGCGGAATTTGCGCGCCGATGGCCGGAGGCGGTTTTGCGGGTGGACTATCTACGGCCGGAAAGGGTGTACGAGGCGGTAGGAACGGACCAAGCCGATTTTGGGCTTGTGTCGTACCCGGAGCCGACGCGGGAAGTGGCGGTGATCGATTGGCGGAGTGAGGAGATGGTGGTGGCTTGCGCGCCGGGTCATCCGTTGACGCGGTATCGAGAGATCGACCCGACGGAGTTGAGCGGGGTGGAGTTCATTGGTTTCGATGAAGATTTGCCAATTCGGCGGGAGGTGGACCGGTATCTGCGGGACCGGGACGTGACCGTAAATTTGATCATGCATTTTGACAATTTGCAGATGATCAAAGAGGCGGTGATGTTGGGGTCCGGGGTTTCGATTGCGCCGGCACGAATTCTGCAAGCCGAGATGGAGGCGGGGCGTTTGGTGGCGATTCCCTTAGTCGCGCCGCGGCTCTACAGGCCGTTAGGGATCATCCACCGGCGGCGGAAAAAGTTCAATCGGGCGACCCAACAGTTCTTGTCGCTGTTGCAGGAGATTCCGCACGGGGCGGAGCCGGAATAAGAGAATTCCGACGGAAAGTAGCCACTCATTGGGTGCGTGGCTGAGGACTTGATTGTCGTGGCGATTTCGCGTTTGGGAGACGGACGGAGCGTGGCTGGGCTCCGCGTGGACGGGCGCGGCTGGGTTCGTTTGGTGGGTCCGCAGCAGGACGGCGCGTTGTATCCGCACCATACCGTGATGGGTGACCGGTTACAGCCGCGGTTGCTGGATCGGCTTACAGTGGAAGCGAATTGGCCGGAGCAGACGGTTGGCCAGCCGGAGAACCGGCTGATCGAGGGGAATCGGTGGAAGATGAGGGAGCGGCCGGCGAATTTGGCGGCTCTGGAGGTAGTCCGCAGAGCGGTATGGGCTGGGCCGGAACTTTTTGGAGACGGGGAGACGCGATGGCCAGCCGCCCGGGTGAGGGAACTCCCCCCAGCGGCGTCGCTTGCGCTGGCGGAGGGGCGTCATGCGCGATTGTTGGTGATCGAAGATCGAGAGTTGTGGCGGAAGAGGGTGCGGGTACAGTTTTGGCTAGGGGGCCGGGAGTGGCGGCTTCCGCTGCACGATGAGCTGTACCGCTTGGCGATGTATGACCGGGAAGAGGGCTCTTATTCGGTGGCCAGCTTGGGCCTGCGGAGCGATCGGCCGGTTCTGCTTACGTTGGCTCTTGGCAAGCCCTTTCAGGGGTGGTGCTACAAGAGCGTCGTATCAATTTTTCAACTGCCGTTTGGGATGGAGCGGCGGGCGACTGAGCGGGTCTTCTCAAGAAAAGAGGGATGGTGCGGGCCATCCCTACTTCTATCTGATGTTTGATGTTGGGGTAAGCGCCGCCGACCGTTCCGGTTAGAAGCTGGCGACTGCTTTGGCTTCGTCGTCGAAGACTTCAAAGACCGTATAAAGCTTAGTGATCTGTAGAAGATCTTTCACGCGCTTAGTCAAATTCAAGAGCTTCAAGGTGCCGCCTTGGTTGGAAATG
The DNA here is from genome assembly GCA_046597015.1 of Bryobacteraceae bacterium. GTDB lineage: Bacteria > Acidobacteriota > Terriglobia > Bryobacterales > Bryobacteraceae. The sequence continues at coordinate 804 of JBKJLJ010000781.1, read as the reverse complement.
GTGGTGAAGGCTGAGACCAACTCACCGATGCCGGAGCTATCGATGTAGTTAACTTCGCCGAGGTTGAGCAGAATGGCCTTGCTTCCGGCAGCGGCGAGTTCTTTCACCTTGTCGCGCAACATGGCGGAGCCGTCTCCCAGCGTAATCTTTCCGGCGATATCCACAATGGTTACGTCGCCGCTGACACGAGAATGAATGGTAACGCTCACGCGTCCTCCCCAGATTTTAAAGGGCTCGGATGGACTCCGCGCCCCTGTTAGACTTAAGATACCCATCTAGTATACCCACGAGTGCGGCTGCGTACCACTGGGCACCTCTTAAAATTATGAATGCTCCGTTTGCTGCTCAAATTCAAGTTCGCGGGCAGGAAGGCGTGGCGCGGATGATCCGCGTTGTCGAATCCCCCTTTATGATCGGTCGTTCGGAGACCGCGGCATTGTCCTTGCCCGAAGAGACGATGCTGTCGCGCCTGCATTTTGCAATTGAGTACCTGGACAACGGCTGGGTAGTGCGGGACTTAGGGAGCAAGAACGGGACTGCATTGAACGGGCAGCTGTTGACCCAGGCCAAGCAGCTAAAGGGTGGCGACACGATTACGGCCGGGCGGTTGGTGATAACGTTTGAGCCGAACACGGCAAAGAAGGAGCAGGTTCCTTCTCCGCTCGAATTTGTCGACGAGGCACCTTCGTCGCACCCGACTTCGTCGACCGTAGTGTTCCGGTTCGATCCGTCTAAACTGGCCGAGGCGGCGCTTCCGTCGACCCCGCAGGCTCCCGATTTGGCGGCTCGCCGAATGGAAGCTCT
>JBKJLJ010000529.1:0-11480 GCA_046597015.1 Bryobacteraceae bacterium | reverse complement strand
GTTCCGGTCCCGAACTGCTACCCCTGCGATGATCCGCCAGTGACGGTCGCGACGACCCGAATTGTTCCGGTCCCGAACTGCTACCCCTGCGATGATCCGCCAGTGATCAGCTCCATAACCGACCTCGGCTCCATGGCTACCAACCGAATCGCTCCATCGCTGTTCCTAGAAGTCTCGGGAAAGCGCATGACGTTTAGTCAAGCGGTTGAACTCCGCTAACGAAGTAGTCCAAATCCTCTGCGGGTAACCCGCGAACTGAAAAGGTGGTAGTAGTCATGGTACACTCCGCTGAGTAGACGTGAGGAACGACACTCATTAGGATGCCCGCCTACCAACAGGTCACCTTTTGGCTGAGCCTTATCACCAGTTTAGGTGCGGGAATTGTTGCGTTGCTCCTCTGGCGGCGCAACTTAGTGACCTCCTATCGGGCCTTATTTGGGTATCTGTGCGCCGAATTCCCATTTGGAATTGTTTCCGCGCTGGTTCAATTGATAGGAAGCAAGAAATCTTCCGGGATGGTGTATCTGATTTCCCAGCCGTTGCTGTGGTTTTTTTATGCCGCCGTAGCCCTGGAGATTTACCGAAAGTGTTTATCCCGATTTCGGGGCATTGCCAGGGTTGGCCAGCAACTTCTGGTTTTTGGCTTGCTTGGGTCCATGGTTTTATCCTTGGCCACGATACAGCCCGATCTTGAGACGGGGCGCCACGTTGGCGCACTGAAAGTACTTTATATAACGGCGGCCCATCGTGTCGTTACGGGAGGAATCACTCTTTTTCTGCTTTTGTTGGCAGTGGTTTTGAATTGGTTTCCCGTTCCATTGGCTCCCAACACTCTTCTTCATACCGCGGTATCTTTCTTTTTCTTCCTTTTGATGACGGTGGCGCATCTCTACCGAAATCTGACCGGAACGGAGGCGACCGATACTGTGAACACGGTTGTGATGGTCATGGGTACTTGTTGTTTGATTGCCTGGGGCATTCGACTGCTTCCAATCGGGGAATCCGGTGGCGGAGTGCCAGCAGGGGATCCCGAACGCAGTGGTTGGCTGTTGGCGCAGATGGAAGCGATCAACCGCGCGTTACTGCGCGTCGCGAAATAGCCTCATCATTCCCATGGAATAAGGTGCTTTCCGGCATTGCATTTGCCTTCAATTCTGTATAGACTCTTCTTAAATGCCTGAACGGGAGTGGCCCAACTCAGGATGAGACGGAAACTGGAGACGGAGTTCTTCAGTCGGTTCATCCACCTAGGCGTGAGGTGCATCGAAGATGACATTGGTCCCGGTTATCGTAGGAATTGTGGGCATTGCAGTGTTCGCCACGCTGCTTGGAAGTCTGTTCTTAAAGACGGTGCGTTCCGCCAAAGTTGCGCAAGGCTTTGATGAGCAGTGGTTCGAGGACTTTTCTGCCTTTCGTTACCTTCCGATGCGGCGTCTTCTGAACGGCACCGACGAGGGGTTCGTACAGCGGCAACAACAGAATGGTGCGGGCACGTTACGCGAATTTCGCGCCGAGCGACGGATGTTGTTTCGCCTCTATTTGAAGGACCTGCAGAGTGATTTTGCTCGTTTGAGCCAGGGGGCTAAGCGTGCGATTCTGGCTGCGTCGGAAGATCAGTCGGAGCAGGTATCTTCGTTGATTCAATTGGAATGGAATTTCCGGAAAGCCGTTTGGATGGCTCGTGGTCAGCTTTTCCTGCATGCGTGCGGATTTAGTCCGGCCGATGCGACCGGCTTGATCGATGCTTTGCAACACTTTGAATTTTCGATTCGAGAAACCTATCTCGCGCTGGATCGACCAACCGCCTAAGAAGGCCTGAAAAGGGTTTCCTTTATCCTGAAGCCGATATACCATAGAGGCCATGCGGCTACTTTTTTGGGTTTCCATCTGGGCATTTTCATTACTATACGGGCAGGCTTCCGCTCCAAGCCACTGTGTCGTGGCTTCGAATGGCGCTCCGGCGCTTCCCGCGAAGCTGCTGACTGGCCAGGGTTCCACGCCGTTTGCAATCACAACCAGTAGTGAGCAGGCCCAGCAGTTTTTCTCGCAAGGCGTGGCACAAATGCATTCTTTTTGGGCGAGAGAGGCGGAACGAAGCTTTTTGCAGGCGGCGGCGTTGGATCCGAAGGCGGCGATGCCCTGGTGGGGAGTGGCGATGGTAGCGGCGGGGGATTATCGTCCCCATTTCCAATTGATTCGGGACAAAAACGCATCGCCAAAAGGCATGATTCCTCCGCTGCAGCGGGCGATTGATGCTGCCAAGAAGGCGGCGGCGTTATCGGAAGGGGCCAGCCCCCGCGAACGACTGTATATTGATGCGATCGTGGCGCGCCGGGCTCATCCGCTCGACGACGCAGCGGCCGACGCTGGCTATATTAGTGGCCTAAGGAAGGTAATCGCGGCTCACCCGAACGAGGTGGAGGCTCGCTCGTATCTGGCTTTACATCTAATGGATGGTTTTCTCACCCCGAATCGGGAGCCCCGTCCGGGTTCGATGGAAGCGGTTAGTCTTTTGAAAGAGTTAGTAATCCAAGCGCCTGACCACGCCGGTGCTCACCACTATGTGATCCACGGCTGGGAAGGCTCTTCGTTTGCCAAGGATGCTTGGTCGAGTTGCGAGCGCTATACGGCGCTGGTTCCCGAGATTCCGCATGCGCTTCACATGCCGGGCCACATTTACTCCCAGACGGGGAAGTTGAAAGAGGCGGCCGAGAGCTTTTTAGCCGCGGGCAAGTTGGAACGTGCTTATATGGCGGCCGATTCCGGTTATGGCAACCTGCACCATGGTCACAACATTCACTATTTAGCGGTAGTCCAGGCGGCGGCCGGTCATTATGATGACGCCTTGATCTCCGCTAACGAATTACTGGCTCTTAAGGAATCCGAAGCGGAGGCCAAACAGCTGGATAACTCCCGGACAGCGTATCGGCAAGGGTGGTTCTCGCTGATGCGGACGCTCGTGTGGGGGGAACGCTGGGACGATATTCTGAACGCCTCGATGTTGCCGACGGTGGCGAAACCCCGGGAGGTGGCCTGGACACATTGGGCGCGTGGCTTAGCTTATGTGGCGAAGGGAGATCTGGCGCAGGCGCGAAATGAGGCGAAAGCAATGCGTGCGGCGTTGCTGGACTTCGAAACCCGGAACAAAGCGAAGTATCCGAAGGAGTTGGGCGTGGCCGAGCAAGAGCTATTCGGGCAGTTAACGTTGGCTTCCGGAAAGACGGGTCGGGGGCTGAAGATATTGTCCGAAGTATCCTTAGCCGAGAGGTCGCTGCGCTACAACGAACCTCCATACTATCCGCGCCCGGTGGCGGTGGCGTGGGCCGATGCGGCGGCGAAAGCGGGCAAACTGAAGGAAGCCGAAAAGGCTTATCGAATCGCACTCGAGGAGTTTCCCGGACTCGATCGGGCGGAGCGCGGGCTAAAATTACTGCTCACCCGTACCAAGTCCGGTTCGAAGCTAGCCGATGGCGGACTTGAGTAACGTACGGATTGTCGGCGGAGGATTGGCCGGATGTGCGGCGGCCCTGTCGGCGCTGCAATACGACGCCCAACCGACGCTGATTGACCCGTCCCGAAACGCCCGGCACCGTGTTTGTGGGGAGTTTCTCAGTCCCGAAGTGCGCCAATCGCTGGGGTGTTTGGGCGTCTGGGAGGCGGTGGAAGCCTGTACGCCGGCTCTCATGTACCATATGAAAGTCCACTTCGGCCGCCGGGTTTGCGCCGACCGGCTCCCGGAACCGGCCATTGGCCTGAGCCGGTTACGACTTGACCATCTGTTGCGCGAGGCGGCTTTGCGGGCTGGTGCTGGATATGTGGCCGAACGCGGTAGCCCGTCTCCCGGGTGCGTGCTCGCGACGGGGCGCCAAGCGAAGCCCCCGGCCGGAGATCGCATATTCGGGTTTAAAGCCCATTTTTCCGGCCCCCCAGGTGAGGCCGTCGAACTTTATTTTGGGGATCGATTTTACGTGGGGGTGAATCCGGTGGAGGATGGGATTACCACCGTTTGTGGACTGGCACCGGAGTCTCTACTGCGCTCGGTGGATTTCGACTATGAGGCGCTTTTCGGCCTTTCCGATGCCCTGAGGGAAAGAACGCGGCCGCTAACGCAAGTGATGGCTTGGCTCACGACAGGCCCCCTGGTTTATGGCCGAACGAAGCCACCGCAGGACGTTTACGCTGCTGGAGACGCCTTTTCGTTCATTGATCCGTTCACTGGCGCGGGGATGCTGAACGCTCTCCAAAGCGGCCGCATGGCAGGGAGCGCGGCAGCGCGGCAGGAGACGCCCACGGCCTATCGGGCCGCTCTCAGCAACCGGCTCAAGCGTCCGCTCTTGATGGCGTCCGTATTTCGGACGGCGCTCGCGGCCGGCGTCGGACAGGTGTTGGCACCTTGGATTCCAGGACGCTGGCTGTTTTCGCTCACGCGACCGTCGGAAAAATGAAGGGCCGGTGAATACTCGGAGGAAGATACTCACCGGCCGGGTCAGTCGCTAGCCGCGGAGGAGCGGATTCGGCCAACCAAGTTTTGGTCAAGATGGATTGCCCCATCAGACCTACGAGTATATTACCCCCAAACCAAGCGGATTGTATAGTACCCCATCATGAAGATCGTGAATAATGATGCTGTCCACAGCGTAATCGTGAAGGGCAAACCGGTTAAGACCGCTGCGGGGAGGTGTTTATATCGAAGGTAAAGGACGGAAACGGCGATAACGGGCAACATGAGCGCCTGAGCGACGCCACCGATTTTCACCATGCGGGTCGGATCGACCTTTAAGAAGTAAAGGCCGACCGGAATGACGAGCAGACAGCAGACAAAGCGATTGCGCCATTTGATCCGAGCGGCGTAGTCTCGGCGATCGAAGACTCCGAGGAGGCATGCCATATCCGAAAAGACGCGGGAGTTTGCCGCCGTCGCCGCGAAGATGGTGCCATAAAGAGTAGCGCACGCGCCCACATAGAACACCCACAGCGCCCACGACCCTAAGGTTTCGGTATACATTTTCGAAAGCACGGCGATCATCTCGTTGCCCTTGGGGAGCAGGCCTTGGCTATGAAGGACGCCCGCTCCCAACAGGTAGAAGGCCAAGGTGGCAATGGTGTAGATCAGCATGGAAGCCAGGATGTCGGTGTTCATCACCTTCACCCAACCAAGGGCGCGCCGCTTCCACTCGGGCGAATCATCGCGCGGCCCGGTGTAGCGGGCGTAGCCTTTCTCGACGCACCAATAGGGGTACATAAAGAGTTCGACCGCCCCGACGCCGGTAATGCCGAAGACCGCGACCGCCGTCGCGAGACCCTCGCCCGGGAGCTTGAAGCTGAGCCCTTCGGCAATCTGCCGCATCGTGAAGTACTCGGGCTTGCTGACGAGCACGAGAGCGCACAGCAGCGTGATCATCGTAAACAGCCCGACTTTAATCGTGGCGAGGTGTTCGACCCGTTCATAGCCGCCGCCGAGCAACAGCCAGAGGGACATGCCGAGCAGGCCGATGACCCACAGGGAGATCGTCACGCCCGGGACCAGCGTATTCAATACCTGCGCCACGCCCGCAAACATCGCGCCGATCTGGAACATCGTCACGAGCACCATGACGGCCCACATCCACACGACCCAACTGACGCCCAGGCGGGGACCGGGAATGAGGTTAAACGATCCGAGCCCGGTTTTGCCGGTAGCGATGGTGAACCTCCCCATCTCGGACTGCAAGGCCGGCTTGAGCACACAGCTGATGATGATGATCCAGAGGGCGACATAGCCGACTTCGGCCCCGAGCGACGTAGTCGCGATCAGTTCGCCGCTCCCGACGATGGAAGCCGCCAGGATCATGCCGGGGCCGATGCGGCGAAGGATCTGTCCGAACTGGCGCGGTGGCTCGGCGACGTCTTCGTCGTGGTAGGCGTAGGGGTCTTTGATTTCCGGTGGGGACAATGCGGGTGGATGCATTTTGACTATTGGATGGCGTTGGCGAGGTATTGGGCGAGTTCTCCTCGCGTCACGGGGCCCACTTTTGCGGGCAGGGCAGGGAATTGGCGGGGAAAGCTTTTGGTTCGCCAATCGGTCCACAACAGGGGCAGGTCAGCGTGAAACCAGTTGCGATGGTCGACCGCCATCCAGCCCTGTTCGACGGCTAGGGTGATGGCGGCGGGGCGCTCGGCGGGAAGAGCGAAAAGGGTGGCGAGGATTTGGGCCGCTTCGCCACGGCTGACGGGGGCGTCGGGCGAGGCATGTAGATCGTGGGGACTGACCGGGTAAAGACCCCGTTGAGCGGTGAGTTGAATGGCGGGAAAGCGGGGATGCGAGGGCGCCAGATCGACAAACCAGAAGAGCGGGATGCCGGCGGCGGTCAGTTCGCGATCGAGGGTTTGGGTGGTGCCGAGGGTGGCGATAATCGCGGCGGACTCGCCAATGTTCCATTCGATGGGATGTAGACGATACGCCCCGTTCGCCAGGTGGGTGACGCCGATATTCTTGCCGGCCGGGAGAAAGTTTTCGATCGGATCCTTTGGCTGGAGGGAGCCGAGCGGTATTTGAAAGGGCCGCGGCATCATCATGCGTCCTTTTTCGTTGGCGCCGCAGGGGTGAATATCCACCATATAAAAGCCGGTACCGACGGAGGCAGGGAAGTGCCGGGCGCGGGGTCCGGGTTGAAATTCGGCGACGATATCCTGCTCGCGAACGGTTTCGCGGGCGACCAGACGGCGGCTTTCGCGGATGTAGGGGTACATAGAGAGCCCGTCGGTAGAGCCCATTTGCTCGGGGAGGAGCTTTAGTTCCGGGTGGCCGAGATCGTGGTGGAGCCAGGCCAGAAAGGCGTACGAGGTTCGTTTGGCTTGCTGCAAAATGCGGGCTTGGTCGGCAGGCGAGCGGTCGAGGATCGACTCTTCGTGATAGTCCTGACGGGGCCAGTTCATCAGGGCGATATTTGGGTTCTTTACCCGTCGCCAGGAGAAGAAGGGCCGGGGAGACATGTTATTGGGCACGGGGGCATCGTCGCCGTACATGCTATAGAGCACTTCGCCTTTCCAGCCGTATTCGGAGGGGTAGTTCATCCGCAGGCTGAAGTTCTGCCGCTTGACGATTTCGGCGTGTTCGGCAAGCTTCGGGCGAGCGTGGTTTTCGCCTGGACGGGATTCGATGATGAACGGGTAGGTGAAGCTTTGGACGCAGGCGGGGTTTGGCTTATCCGGGGCGTGCGGTTCGCCGGTTTGCGCTCGGCTCTCGGCCCCGAGGGTATAGGGAACTTTCGCCAGCGGCAGAAGGTCGCCCATTTCGGTTGCATCGAGGACGTAGCCGGGCATGATGCGGACAAACTGTTTGGAATCGAGGTTGACCGCGAGGGCGGCGGTGAGACGATTGCCGACGCGGGTGATTTCGACGATTTTGGTACGGCGGAGGACGGAGATGTTCGACCGGCTAGCCAACATTTCGTCGAGGATTTTGACGGCGACGCGCGGCTCAAAACAGAGGGATGACACGTAGCAGGCACCCGGATTGGCGGTTCCGCCGTAAGCCCCACGCAGACGCTGGCGGAATTGCAGATAGGTGAGGGGCGCGCCCGTGATTTCGATAAATTTGTGTTCGTCGAGCGCGGAGACGCCCCCAGCCGTGGCTTGGCCGCCTACCCAGGACGATTCTTCGGTGAGGCAAACCGTACGACCGCGATCTGCCGCGCGCAGGGCCGCTGCCACGCCGCCCATGCCTGCGCCGGCGATGAGAACGTCGCACGCCTGAGAACGGGGTTGGGCCGGAGCCTCAGCGCGGAAGACAGCGACCTGCGGATCACCGTCGACCGGGACCCGTTCGACATCCAGAACAGTGAAAATCGTAGCCGCGAGCAGAGAAACAAACACAGCTTCCGATTCTATCGTTATTCGCCGGTGAGGCGATCCACCAGATGGCCGAGATGCTCAATCTGGAAGTCCGGCGGCTCGGCGGCAAACGTCTCCGGTTGGAATCCCCATAGGCAGCCGCAAGCTTGGACCCCCGCATTGCGGGCGGTGCGGATATCAACCGAGGAATCACCGACCATGATCGTTTTCGCCTTGCTGATCCCGGTTTCGCCGAGCAGCGTCAAAATTCCAATTGGATCCGGCTTCTTCTTCGGCTCAAAGCTATTGCCGCCATAGATCCGGACGAAATGCTGGGCGAGGCCGAGTTGGGCCATCATGCGCTCGGAGAATCGAACGGGCTTATTCGTGAGGACCGCGAGCGTATGGCCTTTGGTCCGCAGACGGTCCAGGGCTTCCCGAACCCCATCGTAGAGGACGGTTTTATCGAGCATATGCTTGCCGTAGTATTCAATGAAGAAGGCGTGAGCGCGTTCGACTTGCTCCCGGGTGGCGGAGTCGCCTAGGGCGCTTTGAATCAGCGCCAGGGCGCCCCGGCCTACGTATTTCGCCACCAGTTCTCCCGGCAACGGCGCCAGGTTCATAAAGCCGCGGGTGGCGTTGACGGAATCAATCAAGTCTTGTTTGGAGTCGACGAGCGTGCCGTCGAGGTCAAAAATCAGAAGATGCATAGGAGACTATTCAATGCGGCGGATCTGTTGACGAAACGGTTCGAACCACGCTTTCTTGGCCTTGTCGTAGTTTTTCAAAAACTCTTGTTTGAATTCTTTCGGCATCAGGTTCGAAAGGATCTTCGAAGAATCCAGCAGGTAGGGAGCGAGGGTGGAGTGGAGAACTAAACTCGGTGGCTCACCGGGCAGGAAGGCGTTGGCGGCCATGAGGATGACGATGGCGATGAGGAGTCCGCGCAGGAGCCCGGCGGCACCCCCGAGGGCCCGATTGAGCCAGGACAAGCCTACCCATTTGAAGAACTTGGTGGCGGCGTGACCGAGCAGCGCCCCGACGATCAACACGCCGGCGAAGATCCCGAGGTAACCCAGGAAATTGGCGACACCGACCGAGCTCGTATATTCGCGCAGCGGACGCCCGGCTTCGGGGTAGTAGAACGCCGCGAGCAGAAACGCGAGAACCGTGGCGGCCAGGCCGATGCCAATGCGAGCGAATCCCTTTTGGAATCCGCTAAAGACCGAACTAAACAGGGTCACCCCGAAAACAAGGTCGAGCAGATTCACAGCTTTTTGCCGGTCAGTACCCGATAGGCTTCGACGTACTTTTCGCGCGTCTTGGCGACAACCTCTTCGGGTAGTTCCGGGCCAGGAGCCTGCTTATTCCAGTCGAGGGTTTCGAGGTAGTCCCGCACGTACTGTTTGTCGTAGGAGGGCTGGGGGCCGCCCGGCTTGTAGGTGGAGCGGGGCCAGAAACGGGAACTATCCGAGGTGAGGACCTCATCGGCCACGACTAGACGGCCGTCGACGTAGCCGAACTCGAACTTCGTATCTGCCAGGATGATGCCGCGAGTTTCGGCGTAGGCGGCGGCGCGGTCGTAAATTTTCAGAGTGAGATCGCGGAGCTGGGTCGCGAGTTTGATGCCGAAGTTGGCGACAACGTGCTCGAAGGGGATGTTTTCATCGTGCCCGGAAGTGGCCTTGGTGGCCGGGGTGAAGATCGGTGACGGAAGACGGTCGCCATCCCGCAGACCTGCCGGCAGCGGAATGCCGCAGATGGTGCCTGACTGCTGATACTCTTTCCACCCGGAACCCGATAAATAGCCGCGAGCGACGCATTCGACGTCGACCATCTTGGCCAGATGAATAAACATCGAGCGGCCTTCAAGCTGATCCCGATACGGATGCAAAAACTCCGGAAACTCGTCGACATCGGCGGTGATGACGTGATTCGGGACGACGTCGCGGAGAAAATCAAACCAAAAGAGGGAGAGTTGGGTCAGGACCCGGCCCTTGTCCGGGATGCCGCTTCCGAGGATGACGTCAAAGGCCGACACGCGATCGGTGGCCACCATCAAAAGCTGATTCGGCGTGATTTCGTACACATCGCGAACTTTACCGCGGCGAAGGAGTTTAACTCCCGGAAGGTGGCTTTCAATCAGCAAACTCATAAGCAGTGAGGAATACTTCATTATAGAGGTATGAGTGAACGTCCTCTCGTTACCGACCTCGTCCAAATTAAGCGCCTCGGCGAATTGAAGCGCGACGAGAATTTGCGTTTGCGGCTTCACATGAAGCGCCACGCCATCGTCGAGCGACGATTAAAGATTATCTCTGACGATATTGAGAAAAAGACCGATTGCCTTTCGTGTGCGAACTGCTGCCGCAGTGCGACGGCGCGGTTGCAGGAGCGGGAGATCGAGTCCGTAGCCAAAGGCGCGGGCATGCGGTTGAATGATTTCATGGAGCAGTGCGTCGAAGAGTCGGCCGACGAAGGCATGATTCTAAAGCGGAACGAAGACGGCAGTTGTGTCTTTCTACATGGCAATGAGTGTTTGATCTATCGGCATCGTCCGACGGCTTGCCGCCATTTTCCGCATTTGACGAGCGGCCCCGGCTCGCTGGCGTGGCGGATGTGGGAGATGCCGGATCGCGCCACCTACTGCCCGATCGTGTACAACACCCTGGAGGCGTGGAAGGACGAGACGGATTTCCAGCGCACGGTTTAGGCGTATGCTAACGAGGTGCTGCCTCGTAGAACTCTGCTTGCTTCCGCGCTGATGGGTTCCTGTGCCCGGCGCGGTCTACCCCGGATTGCGGTGGTTCCCAAAGCGACCGCTCATCTTTTCTTTGTCTCGATTCATGGCGGGGTGGATCGTGCTGCTAAGGAGTTCGGGGTGGAAGTGTTATGGAACGGGCCGAATGAAGAGACCGACCATTCGCGGCAAATCCAGATCGTTGACGCGTTCGTGGCGCAGCGCGTGGATGCTTTAGCCATTTCCGCGACCGATGAGCGAGCTTTGGTCGCTCCACTCGAACGGGCCATCGCAGCGGGCATACCGGTCAGTGTGTTTGATTCGGCGGTGAATCTGGAAAACTATGTGACGTTTGTGGCTACCGACAATTTTGCCGCTGGATGTTTGGCCGCGCAGGAAATCGGACGGCTGCTGCGGGGGCAGGGAACGGCGGCGATGGTGATGCAGAAACCTGGCGGCGCGTCGACCGGACTACGGGAACGAGGCTTTGAGCAAACCCTGGCCAAAGAGTTTCCCGGCGTACGGCTAGTCGCGCGTCAGTTTGGGATGGGAGATCGCGCTCGATCGCGCACCGCGGCGGAGAACATCCTGACCGCGCAATCGAGTTTGCAGGCGATGTTCGGGTCGAGCGAGGCGGCTTCGATCGGTATTCTTCAGGCGGTTGAGAGCCGCGGGTTGGCCGGCAAGGTGAAGGTAGTGACGTTCGATAACAGCGACGTGCATCGGGCGGCGCTGAACGCAGGCACTCTCGACGTAATGCTGGTACAGGATCCGGACCGGATTGGGTATGAGGCGGTTCGCTCGCTCGCGCTGAAACTGCGGGGGGAGACGCCGACGCGACGGCTGGAACTGCCGGTCCGGCGCATTACCCGGGAAAACGCGGCGACACTCTAGGTGACCAAGGACGCCATGGCGTGCTTAAGCAAGA
>JBKJLJ010000437.1:0-10110 GCA_046597015.1 Bryobacteraceae bacterium | reverse complement strand
CCCACCATCACCGCCAACCAACCCCAACGCTTCGCCGCTTCCCGCCAGCCCAAATCGTTGCCTCCCTGCGCAACCTCCATTAGACTCCTTCTCCATCCTTTGTTTCCGTTAAGCGATGTTAAGCCCGTGCCCCCCTTGGCCATAACAGTCCTTAACGTGACATCACGCCAGATCCGGGGTTTGCTGGTACCAGGAGCAACCAATGAAACTTACGACCGTCCTGCTCATCCCAGCTCTCGCAGCCACCTTAACCGCCCAGCCCAATCGCGGCGGCGCCCCTCCGCTCACCTCGCTGAAGTCCGTCCCCGTCCCTACGCCCCCCGGTCTCGACCGCTACGTCCGCGACACCCGCGCCCTGGTCGTCCTCGGTAAAGCGCTCTTCTGGGACATGCAAGCCGGCAGCGACGGCAAAACCGCCTGCGCCACCTGCCACTTCCACGCCGGTGCCGACCACCGGATCCAGAACCAACTCGCCGCCCCCGCGGCCTCAACGGCCTCGATCGCGCCGAACCAAACCTTGACCCCCGGCGACTTCCCCTTCCGGCGCTTCGCTAATCCCAACGACAATCGGTCGGCCGTCCTCCGCGACACCCGACAAATCGCAGGTTCGGCCGGAGTCTTCCATCGCAATTTCTTCGATATCGTCCCGTCTCTCCCTGGCGAGCAAGGTGCCGACCAACCGTCTACGGCCCGCTTCACCCTCAACGGCGTTCAAACCCGCCAAGTCACCTCCCGCAACACCCCCAGCGTCATCAACGCCGTCTTCAATGTCCGCAACTTTTGGGACGGCCGCGCCAAAGACGTTTTCACCGGTTCGACCCCCTTCGGCGACTCCGATACGGGCTGGAACGTCCTCGCTTGGCGCGACGGCCAAATCGTCAAGGAACAAATCCGCCTCGAAAACTCGAGCCTTGCTTCCCAAGCGGTTGGCCCTGTCCTTAACGAGACCGAAATGTCTTACCTCGGCCGCACCTGGCCCAAGCTCGCGCAAAAGCTCCTGGCTCTCCGTCCGCTCGGCCGCCAAGCTGTGGCCGACGACGATAGCGTTCTCGGCCCCTACGCGGATCCGTCCGGCCTCGGCCTCACCGCGAGCTACCGCTCCCTCATCGAAGCCGCCTTCGACCCCGCCTACTGGCAAGCTCCCGACCTCGTCGAAACCAATTTTGCCATCTTCTGGGGCCTCGCCATTCAAGCCTACGAAGCCACTCTGATCTCCAACGATTCCCGCGTCGACCGCTTCCTCGAAGGCAACCAGCAAGCCCTCTCTGCTCTTGAACAGCAGGGCCTCCGCGACTTCCAAACCGGCGGTTCCCAATGCACGCTGTGCCATCAAGGCGCTGAATTTACCGCCGCCGCCTTCTCGAACAGAAACCGCCGCGGATTCAACCCCGCCGACCCCCGCGACGCTGGCTTCTTCCGCACCGGCGTCTCTCCTCTCGCCGAGGACCCCGGCCTCAACGCCCTCGACGGATTCGGCCAACCTCTCTTCGCCGCGGCTCAACCGAACAACACGAACGGAGCGTTCAAGTCCCCCGGCCTTCGCAACGTCGAACTTACGGGTCCGTACTTCCACGACGGCGGCCAAGCCACCCTCGAACAGGTCGTGGACTTTTACGGGCGGCAGGGCGACTTCCCCGCCGGCGGCAACCTCGGCCCTGGCATCGGCCAAATCCGCCTCAACCCCCAGGAACGTACCGCCATCGTCGCTTTTATGAAGGCCCTCACCGACGACCGCGTCCGATTCCAACGAGCCCCGTTTGACCATCCGGCCCTCTGCGTGCCCACTGGCCACGCGGAAGCCGCCCCCGGCATCTTAGCCTCAGATACCTCCGACACACAATTTGTCCTCAGCGCCATCGACCGCTGGGCCCACATCCCCGCCGTCGGCCGCGAAGGCGAAACCGTCCCCCTGCAAACCTTCGACGAACTTCTTCGCGGCATCGGCAACGACGGCTCGCGCGCCCATCACCTCACTACTGCTTGCGTACCCTAGTCGAGCATCCCCTTCCAGCCGGCGTCGTCCTGGCCGATGCTAATCCGTTTGTCCGCCCGAACGAGCGGGAGCCGCAGCAAGGTCGGCTCCCGCTCAATTTTTTTGAGCAGCTCCCCCTCCGATTGCCGTAGATACTTCAGCCCGGCGTTTTCATAGGCCTTGCTCTCGGTATCCAACATCCCCAGCAGAGTAAATCGCTCGATGAACCGCTTGATTTCGCCTGGGGACATTGGCTTCTGCTTCAAGTCCACGAAGTGAATCGCTACGCTCCGTTCTTTAAAAAACCGTTCCGCCGCTCGCGTCGCCTGCGAACCCTTCACCCCAAAAATCTGAACGCTACGCGCCGCCATAGTTCTTCCACACTATTTTACTCATTCCAGGCCGAATCCCGCCTCGGCAAAATCGACATCGCGCAACAACGGCCGCTTCACATATTGCGACGGCAAACTAACGATCGGCTCGTCCAGTTCGACCTCCTCCCGCCGCCGGCCGACCATGCGCACATACCCCAGATACTCTCCCTGGTCCGCCTCCAACGCCCCAATCTCCGCTGCGTTATCCGGAGCAATGGCCAAGTGCCAATCTCGCCACATCCGCCACCCATCGGCCAGCGAATCGGCCACTCCAATCTCGACAATCCCCGTCCGTTCCCAATGCTGTCGCCACCAGGCCGCCGAATGCAAGCACCACAAATCCTTCGTCCACCATTCCGCTAAATGCCCCGGCACCGGCCCTGCAATCTCCTGCATTAGTCCCGCTCCGGCCATTCCGATTTGGCCTCCCGGCTTCACAAACCGCGCCAGATAGCTCAGGTACAAATCGTCGGTCCCAAAGTAGAAATAGGAGTCGATCGAAACAATCGCGTCAAAAAAGTCAACGGCGAAAGGCAACGCCCGGGCATCCGCATGAACCGGAAAAACGCCGTCCACCATCCCCGCGTCCCGCACCCTCTCGGCGTTTTCCGACGCGCTATTCCACAAGTCTGTCGCCCACACTTCCACGCCAAACTCTCGCCGGAGAAAGATGGAAGAGGCCGCCCGCCCGCATCCCAAATCCAGCACCCGCATCCCTGGGCGTAAATCCATCGCCGACGCCAACCACTCGGTCATCCAAAGCGAATTCGCTCCTCCACTCACACTCGCCCGGATCCACTCCGGATGGTACCGGGCAGCGAGCGGAAACCGCTCCGAAACAAGAAAGTGGTCGGTGTTCACGATAGACCTAAGTCTCTCACAGCGCGTTATACTCGTCCCCAATGACCCGCCTCGTGTTCATCCCCCTCCTTTCTTCCCTTGCCGCTTACGCCGCCGAACCCGCGCAGCCCAAGCTCATCGATGCCCACGTCCACTACAACGGCAATCCGGCTTTCTTAACGAAGTACACCGAGAAACTCCGCGCCGCTGACGGGCAGGCCCTCCTCATCGCCGCCCCCAAGGACATCCCTGACGTCAAAGCATTTATGGCCGCCAACCCCAACCGCCTCTTCGGTCTCGGCCAACTATCCCTCGACGATCCCAAAGCCCTCCAACTCATCGACGGCTTCCACAACGCCGGCTTCCGCGGCCTCGGCGAACTCACCGGCCCCGAGTATAGTTTCGACGACCGCCGCTACTGGCCGCTCTACGAACGGGCTGAAAAGTATCGGATGATCATCCTGTTCCACACCGGCATCGTCAACCGCCGCAATTTCGCCGAACCCATGAACGTCAGCTCCGACCGCATGCGCGTGATGACCCTCGACCTTATCGCCCGACGCTTCCCCAAACTCACGGTCATTGGGGCTCACCTCGGCAACCCGGATTACGCATGGGCTGCCGAAATCGGCCGTTGGAATCCTAATCTGCTCTTCGATGTTTCCGGCTCCAGTCTTTACAAGAAGCAGGCCGATCTGGCGTTCTTCAAGACCATCTTTTGGTGGGACAACGTCGTCAGCCCCCACACGCCGAAAACTGACGTCAGCGCCTTTGAAAAGCTGGTCTTCGGCTCAGACGTCTTTGGCGACAATCTCGACGAATTCGACCGTGAGTTAGAGCTTTACCGCAAACTCCTCCAGACGTGCGGAGTATCCGCCGCCTCTCAGGAGAAGATTTTCAGTGGCACGCTTTGGAAGGTTTTGAACCAGAAACCTTAGTATCAAGGTTCTGCGTAACTTCTCAGCCGGAGTTTGCGAATGACGGATGAGGTATTCCATTGAAACGTATTGTGAACCTGTTTTCCCTGTTGCCGGCGACCTTGATGGCGACGGCGACTTTCGCTGTGGCCGCACCGCCTGACGTTGGGGGCAAAGCGCCCGACTTTGCTTTGGCAACGGTTGACGGTAAGAAGATCCGGTTGTCGGATTTGCTGACGACATCGCCGGTCGTGCTGGTCGTCTTGCGCGGCTTTCCGGGCTATCAATGCCCCAATTGCAACGTCCAGGCGCAGGACTTCATCAAGAACGCGGCAGCCTTTGCCGCGGCCGGTGTCCGGGTATTGATGATCTATCCGGGCCCACCCGAGGACTTAACGGGTAAGGCAGCCGATTTCCAAGCGAACAAACAATTCCCGAAAGGCATTGACCTAGTGCTGGATCCCGGATATGAGTTCACGAACCTGTATGATCTTCGGTGGAACGAACCGAAAGAGACGGCTTATCCTTCCACATTCTTGATCGATCGGGAGGGGATGATCTTCTTTCGAAAGATTTCCAAGGGACACGGTGGTCGCTCCAAGGCCGCTGAGATCCTCGAAGAGCTGAACAATCGGAAGTAGGCAGCCCTACCGTTTTCTGCAGGAGTTTTCGCAAAATCAATCTGCTCTATCGGGCTCGGTTGACCTTTCGCTCCGATTTCAGGATGTTGCTAAAAGGAAACCGTTTATCTGCTTTGAAACTCTTAATCCGGCGAGCGGCGCAACCCGTAACCAGGCGGTCTGAACCCAGAATCGCGTTGACACTGCTCAGGTCGATCTGAGACTCTTCTCACATCAGCCAACCCCGACGTTGCCGCTTCCCTAAGGAACCTATGCGCCTGCTCACATTCATCGCCGCCGTCACTTTGGCGGTCGTTCCCCTTGCCGCCCAAAAACTGACGAGCCCGAAGGAACACTTCGGCTTCAACATCGGCGACGATTACCACCTCACTACCTATAAGCAAACGGAAGCCTACTGGAAAAAACTCGCCACCGAATCCAACCGGCTGCGCCTCGTCGACATTGGCAAGACCGAAGAAAATCGCACCCAGTACATGATGGTCATCTCGGCCCCCGAGAACCTCGCCAACCTAGCCAAGTATAAAGACATCTCCCAACGCCTCGCGCGCGCTGAAGGCATTACCGAAGACCAGGCCCGCGCTCTCTCCGCTGAAGGCAAAGCCGTCATCTGGATCGACGGCGGACTCCATTCCACAGAAACCGTCGGCACCCATCAGCTGATCGAGACGATCTGGCAGTTCGCCAGCCGCACCGATGCCGAGACGATGCGCATCCTGAAGGACGTCATCATTCTCTGCGTCCATGCCAATCCCGATGGCCACGACCTGATCAGCGAGTGGTACATGCGCGAGCCCGTCCCTGAAAAACGCGTCATGGACGGCGCTCCGCGTCTCTACGAAAAATACGCCGGCCACGATAATAATCGCGACTTCTATATGGCCAACCTCCGGGAGTCCGTCAACATGAACCGGCAACTCTTCATTGAATGGTTCCCGCAGATCATGTACAACCATCATCAGACCGGACCTCTCGGCACCGTCATTTTCGCGCCGCCCTTCCGCGACCCTTTCAACTACAACTTCGATCCGCTCATCGTCACCTCGATCGACTTGGTCGGCGCGGCCATGCACTCCCGCTTCATCCAGGAAGATAAGCCCGGCTCCACCATGCGCCGCGGCGCCGCTTACTCCACTTGGTACAACGGCGGTCTCCGCACCACCACCTACTTCCACAATATGATCGGCCTGCTGACCGAAATCATCGGCTCGCCCACCCCCATGGAAGTCGCCTTCGTCCCCAATCGCCAGCTTGCCGCCGGCGACCAGCCGTTCCCCATCGCGCCCCAGAAGTGGCACTATCGCCAGTCCATCGACTACTCGGTCACCGCGAACCGCGCCGTTCTCGATCTCGCCTCGCGCTATCGCGAGACCTTCCTATATAACATCTGGAAAATGGGCAAGAACTCGATCGACCGCGGCAGCAAGGACACCTGGACCGCGACGCCTTCCAAGGTCGATGCCGTCAAAGCCCTGATCGCGAAGGACCAGCCCGGAGCCCGCACCGCCGGCCCCCAGGCCGCCGCCGCGCCCGCGAAATTCTACGAGAGCATGAAGCAGCCGGATCTACGCGACCCCCGCGGGTACATCCTTTCCGCGGGTCAGGCAGACTTCCCGACGGCGGTCAAGTTCATCAACGCCCTCGTCAAAGCCGGCATCCAGATCCACAAGGCTTCGGCCGCCTTCACCGCCGCGGGCAAAAGCTATCCCGCCGGTTCTTATGTCGTCAAGGCGGGGCAAGCGTTCCGTCCCCATGTCCTCGATATGTTCGAGCCGCAAGACCATCCCAACGACTTCCAGTACGAAGGTGGGCCGCCCATTCCACCCTATGACAACGCGGGCTGGACCCTGGCCTACCAAATGGGCGTGAAGTTCGATCGCATTCTCGAACCCTTCGACGGGCCGTTCACGAAGCTCCCCTGGGGCGTGCTCGAAAAGCCCCCGGTGGGCAAAATCGAAGGCTCCGGCGCCGGCTACCTGATTAGCCACAAAGTCAACGATTCCTTCATTCTTACGAATCGGCTGATTGCGGCGAAAGAGGACGTTTACTGGCTCAAACAGGGCGTTAAGGACGATGCGCTCTACGGCCCAGGTGCTCTCTACGTCCCCTCCAAACCCTCCACCAAGGCCATCATTGAGAAGGCCGCTGCCGAGTTTGGTTTCAATGCCAAAGCCGTCGCCGTCCGCCCTGCTGGCGAGGCGATGAAACTCGGTGCCCCCCGGATTGCCCTCTGGGACCAGTTCGGCGGCTCCATGCCCTCTGGCTGGGTTCGTTTTCTGCTCGAGCGGTTCGAGTTCCCGTTCGACGTCCTGTACCCGCAGGGGATTGACGCCGGGAATCTGCGCCAGAAGTATGACGTGATTCTCTTCGTCGGTGGGGCGATCCCCCGCGCTCGCAGCCAGGGCCCGGAAACAGGCCGGGGCGGCGGACGGGGCGGCGACCCGAGTCGCGACAAAGTCCCGGCGGAATTCCAGCCGTGGCTCGGCCGCGTCAGTGAAGAGAAATCGATCCCGCAGCTCAAGACGTTTATGGATTCCGGCGGCACGGTCATCACTATCGGCTCGAGCAACAATCTAGCGGCTCAGCTGGGTCTTTCGGTGAAGGACGCGCTCGTCGAGCGCGGTAAGGACGGTCGCGAACGGCCCCTCTCTCGCGAGAAATACTACATCCCCGGCAGCATTCTCCAAGCCAACGTCGACAACACTCAACCGGCCGCTTACGGCCTCGACGACAAAGTCGACGTCTTCTTCGACAACAGCCCCGTCTTCAAGTTATCGCCGGATTCGGGTGCCAAAGGAGTCAAGCCCATCGCCTGGTTCGCCAGCGCGACCCCTCTCCGTAGCGGTTGGGCCTGGGGCCAGCAGTATCTCGAAGGGGGGGTGGCCGTCGCTGAAGTTCCGATCGGCGAAGGTAAACTCATGATGATGGGTCCGGAGATTACCTTTCGAGCCCAGCCGCACGGCACCTATAAACTGCTCTTCAACTCCCTGTTCCTGAGCACGGCAACCAACCAAAAATAGGAGAACCTTTGCAATATGCCTGTCCTTGAAATTGCTAAAGAACTCGTAAGGCTCTGCCAGTCCGGCCAAAACTTCGTCGCGATGGAGACGCTATACTGCGACGACATCGTCAGCGTCGAGGCGGATGGCTCGGCCCCCTTCGTCGGGAAGGCAGTCGTGATTAAGAAGAGCGCCGATTGGGTCGCCGCGCACGAAATCCACTCCGGAGTGGCCGTCGGCCCCTACGTCCATGGAAACCAATTCATGGTCCATTTCACCTTTGATGTCACCATCAAGGCCAAGGGCCTTCGCATCACGATGGACGAAATCGGACTCTACACAGTCGCCAACGAAAAGATCGTTCGCGAAGAATTCTTCTACGCGCAGGCGTAGAAACTTACTACCAAACCCCAACCAGAGAAGCGCCCGGTACCCCCGCGGCGCTTCTCTGCTTTGGACGGGTATAAGATGGAGGCTAGAAAGCTTATGTTGATGAAGTATTTCGTCCGCGCAATCCCAGCCGGAGTAACTCTCCTGCTCTGGGGGCAGACTGCTGAGCCGCCCACGAAGAAAGTGGACTTCGTTCGCGACGTCCAGCCGCTTCTCGAAAAATCCTGCGGCAACTGCCACGGCGCGAAGGCTCAACTAGGCGCCCTCCGTCTCGATGCGAAATCGCTCGCTTTCGCCGGCGGCCAAAGCCGCCACGCCGGTATTGTCCCCGGCAAGCCCGAAGACAGTGCCGTTTTTCAGCGCATCGCCGGCTCGACGGACCAAGCCCGCATGCCGATGGGTGCCAAGCCGCTCGACGCCGCCTCTATCGCCACGATCAAGGATTGGATCCTTCAGGGCGCCGAATGGCCGGAAAACGCTAGCGCCAAGGCCACCGAAATCAAGAAGCACTGGGCCTTCGTCCCGCCCGTCCGGCCCGCTATTCCCGCCGGCGCGGGGCATCCGATCGACTATCTCGTCCGCGCCAAACTCGCCCAGGAGGGCATTGAACGCTCGCCCGCGGCGGACAAAACTACCTTACTCCGGCGTCTCTCGCTCGACCTCATCGGGCTTCCGCCTACCCCGGCCGAAGTCGATGCTTTCCTCGCTGACAAAAGCCCGAAGGCTTTCGAAAAGCAGATCGACCGCCTGCTTGCATCGCCGCACCACGGCGAACTTTGGGGCCGCCACTGGCTCGACGCCGCCCG
Source organism: Bryobacteraceae bacterium (assembly GCA_046597015.1). Taxonomy (GTDB): domain Bacteria; phylum Acidobacteriota; class Terriglobia; order Bryobacterales; family Bryobacteraceae. The sequence goes on along the minus strand of JBKJLJ010000437.1, from coordinate 1,174 downwards.
CTACGCCGACTCCGACGGCTTCGAAAAGGATAAGCAACGGTTCGTTTGGTTCTATCGCGATTGGGTTATCCGGGCCATTAATCAGGACAAGCCGTACTCCCAGTTCGTCATCGAGCAAATCGCCGGCGACCTTCTGCCCAACGCGACGCAGGAACAGATTGTCGCCACCGGCTTTCTCCGCAACTCGATGGTCAACGAAGAAGGCGGCGTCGACCCCGAACAATTCCGGATGGAAGCGATGTTCGACCGCGTCGACACCGTGGGCAAGAGCATTCTCGGGGTCACGATCGGCTGCGCGCAATGCCACAACCACAAGTTCGATCCTCTGACCCAGGAGGAGTACTACAAAATCTTCGCTTTCCTGAATGATTCCGCCGAAGGCAGCGCCAGCGTCTATACGCCGGAGCAGCAGAAGAAGCGGAACGAGATATTTGAAGCCATCAAAGATCTCGAGCACCGGAACCCGCTGGCCAAACCAGCGCCCCCCCCGCAGGTGCCCTGGTTCGCGCTCACCCCCGACGTCGACGATATTTCCACCGGCGGCCAGAAGTACCTCGCCATGGGTGACGGCTCCATGCTTGCCGCCGGCTATGCGCCCACCAAGCACCGCGCCAAAATGGTCGTCAAGACCAAGGAGACCGGCATCAACGCCCTCCGCATCGAACTGCTGAAGGACGCGAACCTGCCGCACGGCGGCCCCGGCCGGTCCATCGAAGGCATCGGCGCTTTGACCGAAATCGAACTCGAAATCGCGCCGCAGGATGCTCCCGAAAAGGTCGAGAAGATTAAGTTCATTCGCGCCTCGGCAGACTTCGAAATGGCGCCTACCCCGCTCAAGTCTATCTACTGGGATAAGACCGACAACGCGAAGCGTCTCCTTGGGCCCATCTCCTACGCCATCGACGGCGACGACAAGACTGCCTGGGGCATCGACGCCGGGCCCGGTCGTCGCAACCAGCCTCGCCAAGCGGTTTTCATCACCGAAAAGCCCTTCGGCTACCCCCAGGGCACCATCCTGAACATCTACCTCAAACAGAACCATGGAGGCTGGAACAGCGATGACAACCAGAATAACAACCTGGGCCGCCTGCGCCTCAGCGCCTCCGTCTCCGCCGAAGCAGTGGCACCCGCCCCCCAGTCGACTTCCGAAGCGCTGGAAGCCCTTTGGAAGCAG
>JBKJLJ010000013.1:0-3725 GCA_046597015.1 Bryobacteraceae bacterium | reverse complement strand
CCAGCGCGAAGTTCGGTCGCCGAAGGTCGAACCCCTTGCGGATAAGCCCAAAGCCCTCGAAGCGCCGCAGCCCTGGAAAGGCGGCGGCTCCGACGACGTCGGCGACATCTCCTGGATCATGCCGATGACCTACATGCGCTACCCGGCCAACATCCCGAATCTGCCCGGGCATCACTGGGCCAACGCGATCGCCGAAGCCACCCCGATCGCCCACAAAGGTTCGGCCGCCGGCGCGAAGGTGCAAGCCGCCACGGCCCTCGATTACCTCCTCCGCCCCGAACTCCTCGCCGAAGCTTGGAAGTACTTCAAAGAGGTGCAAACGAAGGACCAGCAGTACAAGCCGCTGATGGCCGATACCGATCAACCGGCCATTGAATTGAACCGTGAGAAGATGGACCGCTACCGAGAGCAGATGCGCAAGTTCTATTACGATCCGGCGAAGTACGGCACCTACCTGGAGCAGCTCGGCATCACCTATCCGACGCTGAAGAAGTAGTCACTCGGCGCGTAGAGCCGACATCGGCGCTACGTTCGAAGCTCGCCGCGCGGGGAGATAGGCCGCCAGCGCGGACGCCCCCGCCAGCATCGCGGCCACGGCGGCATACGTCATCGGATCGGCCGGGCTGACCTCGAAAAGCAAACTACCCAAGAGACGGCTCAAGGGCACCGCCGCCGCGAGCCCGCAGACGACTCCGATCGCCGCCAGCGTCAAAGCGTAGCGCAGGAACATCGCCCGCACGCTGCCCTGCTGCGCGCCCAGCGCCAGGCGAATGCCGATCTCGCGGGTCCGCTGCGTGACCGCGTAGGAGATCACGCCGTAAATGCCGATCAAGCCCAACAGCAGCGCCATGCCGGCCGCGATCGTGAGCATCGTGAGCGTGAAGGAGGTCCGCGCCATAGACCGCTCGTACAGCGCCTGCATGGTCCTCGGGTTGGCGATCGGCAGGTCCGGGTTCACCGCCGCAATCTGCCGCCGAATCTCGTTCAACAGCGCTGTCGTCCCGGCTCGCGGCGTCCGTAAAACAAAGGTCACCGTCGAAGGGACATTCAACTCCTGTCCCCAAAGCCCCTTCACGAGCAGCGGCAGGTAAATGATGGCCGGCGCGGCCCGGTCCGCCCCATTGTCGTGTTCATTCCCCGCGACGCCAATCACCTCCCGCCAGATCCCCTTGGGATTCTCGCGAACCCGCTTGCCGACGGCCGCGTGCGGCGAGCCCCAGAGCTCGGTGGCCAGGTTCTCGGAAACCATCACCACGGGACGGGCTTGATCGGTGTCTTCCCAAGTCAGGTCCCGTCCCGCCTTCAGCGGATTTCCCATCGTCGAGAAGTAACCCGGCCCGACGGCCTTGTAGCGTCGCATCGGCGGAATCTCGCCGTCCCGATAGGACTTTGATTCGGCGAAGATGGGGTCATTACTCTGATTGCCGTCGGTGGGAATCGAGCTGGCCATGCTGACCGACCGCACCCCGGGGATCGCCTGTAGCCGCCGGAGGATCGCTTCCTGCGCCGGGACGATCTTGCTTACTTCGCCGGGGATCGAGACCCGCAGTGTCATCAATTCCCCGGCCTGGGTGAACCCCGGCTCGACGCGTTGCAATGCCTGCAAGGTTCGGATCATCAACCCCGCGCCAATCAGCAGTACCAACGCCATGGCCACCTGCACCACGACCAGGATGCCCCGAGCGCGATGCCGCTCCCGCCCTTCACTCATCGTTCGGCCGCCTCCGTGCAGGCCCCGCTCCAAGCTCGGCCCGGCGCACTTCCATACCGGAATCAATCCAAACAGGATCCCGGCCAAAACCGAGAGTCCGGCCGTGAACCCGAGCACTGTGGCGTCGAGGTCGATCTCTTCGAGCCGCGGCAGCGACGGCGGTGCTAAGGCTTGCAGCAGCGCTATCGCTCCGGCCGCCACCCCCAACCCGAGCAAGCCGCCGGCCAGCCCGAGTACAGCGCTTTCCAGCAGCAGTTCCCGCGCGATCTGCATCCGGCTCGCCCCCAGCGCGGCGCGGACGGCGATCTCCCGCTGGCGGCCCTCCACGCGCACGAGCATCAGGTTGGCGACGTTGGCGCAGGCAATCAGCAGCACGATTCCGATGGTGGCCATCAGCACCCAGAGCACCTTGCCGATGTCACCGATCACCTCATCTTTGAGCGGCTGAAGCCGCGGCACCATTCTGGCTTCTTCGAGCATGTTCCGGTTCATCCCCGGGGCCATGCGGAACTTGTCGGGCAACATCTTCAGCACCCGGGCAAGATCGGCGCTGGCCTGCTCCATCGTCACGCCATTTCTTAGCCGAGCGACTGCCGGGTAGTTGAATTGACCCACAAAAGCGTCCTTCCGGTTCAGCTGCAACGGCAGCAGCATGCTCGACTGTAGGTTCATGAAACGGAAGTCGGCCGCGAGCACGCCGATCACCTCCCGCGCTTCGCCGTCGACACGGATGCTTCGGCCCACCACGGCCGGGTCGGCCCCGAACCGTCTCTGCCAGTAGGCGTGAGTCAGGATGGCGGTCTTCGGCCGGCCGGGTTCGTCATCGGCGGCGCTGAAGCCGCGACCCAACAGCGGCTGCACGCGGAGACTCGGCAGGGTGCCGGCGGTCACCGACAGCGCCCTGACCCGCTCCGGTTCGGCTAGGCCGGTGATGTTCACCGCTGTATCCTGCCAGAGTCCGAAGCTCTCGAAGGATTGGTCCTCCTCCCGCAAGGCGAAGTGGACGGAGGGCGAAAGCGGCAGCTCGGCGATGCCGATGCCGGGGGCGGCGAGTCCCACCGCCACCAGGCGCTCGGCTTCGCTGTAGGGCAGCGGCTTCAGCAGAATCCCGTTCACGACGCTGAAGATCGCGGTGTTGGCGCCGATGCCGACGGCGAGCGTCAGCAGAGTGATTCCCGTGAACATCGGGGCGCCGGAAAGGCGGCGCACGATCCATCGAAACTCGTTAGTGAACCAGTCCATAACCCAATTACGAAGAGAGCCGCAAAAAGTTCCGTCCTATGCAATCCAATTGGGCGGGGTTCGCGTATCCCTATTGCAGTTCCAAACCAGGAGGATTCATGACCCTACGTCATTTCTCGCTGGGCACTCTGGCACTGGCTCTTTCCGCAACAGCTTTTGCGGCGAGCCACCGGAATGGACCTCTGCTACTTGAAGACCAGACGGCTAACCTAAATGACTTCTACCTGTTTCGTAGTTACGAACCGGGCCGGAACGACAGGATCGTAATGTCTATGAGCACGCAGGGTTTCCAGAACCCGGCCAATGGCCCTAGCTACTATAAGTTCTCCGATAGCGTTCTCTATCGGTTCAACGTCAACAACGCCCGCGGCCTTGATGGCAACCCCGATATGCAGGTAGATATCGTGTTCTCCACCGAGTTACGGCCCAACCCCACCTTCGTCAGCTACTTCGGCAAAATCGAGTCACTCGAAAGCCCGGGTATCTTTCTAAACCAGACGTACAAGATTGTTCTGCGGAACCTCCGCACGGGCACCCAGTCTACGTTCGATCAGGACAAGAACGGCAAGCCGCTTACCGTGGCCCCGCCGAATCTCGGTCCGAACTCGATGCCGAACTACGAGGCCAATCTGGGCTCGAAGGCGGTCTTCGAATTGTCGAACGGCATGCGTGTGTTCGCCGGCCCCCGGGACGACGCGTTCTACTTTGACAGCGGCGCGACCTTCGACACGTTGAACTTCCGAACCCCGGCCCCCGTGCTGGCTGGTGCGGC
>JBKJLJ010001089.1:0-10516 GCA_046597015.1 Bryobacteraceae bacterium | reverse complement strand
AGGGATCTCGCGAGTGGCAGGCGGACGCGGCATATTCTATCCCTTACTCACCAGGGCTCCGGAGAGCTTCGCCGCAAAATCCGTCGAGGGCTTCACCGGCTCCCGCACCGGAGCCGCAGCGGGAGCCGATAACGGAAGGGGATCCTTCAGAAACCGGTCCTGCTTCAGCAACGACCGCTCCAGGGAAGGATCCCCTTCCGTTATCGGCTCCCGCTGCGGCTCCGGCGCGGGAGCCGGTGAAGCCGTCGACGGATTTTGCGGCGAAGCTCTCCGGAGCCCTGGTGAGTAAGGGATAGAATATGCCGCGTCCGCCTGCCACTCGCGAGATCCCTCCGCCCCTTGAGCTCGATTGTTTGCGGGCGCTTTGGGACCTTGGTGACGGGAACGCGAACCGGGTGCGGGCGGCGCTGGCGGGTCAGCGCACGCTCGCTTACACGACGGTATTGACGTTACTGGAACGGCTGACAAAGCGAGGACTGTTAACCCGGCGGAAGGCGGGTAGGTCGTTTATTTACACCCCGATCCGGGACCGGGAGGCGATGCGGCAGGTGGCGGTGCGAGAGATGGTAGAGCTTTATTTCGACGGGGAGCGAGAGAGCTTACTAGCGTGGTTGCAAGGACTTGCGCCGGTATCCGTGCCCGCATTGAGTGAGGAACGGACGCTGGACGCGACCCTGCTTTAGCCTGAATTCTTCCAGAATTCATATTGCGCTACGGAATCTGGAATATTAACTCCTTTAGAATGTTGTGGTTAGCTCTTGCTCAATCCTGGCATCGGCGTTACGATGGGGGAGTAAGGGTACCTCCTTCTATATGAGTAAACTCAAATTAACAAGTGTTTTGTTGTTCAGTTTGGCGCCGCTGGCGTTAAACGCGCAGACCATCACCGGAACGATTACCGGTTCCGTGACCGATCCTTCGGGTGCCTCCTTGGCCAAAGCCAAAGTGACGGCCACCAATGTCGGTACCGGAATTAAGACTAACGCGGCTACGAACGATGGCGGCTTTTACAGCCTTCCGTTCTTAAACGTGGGCCAGTACACCGTCACCGTTGAAAACCCGGGTTTCAAGAAATCACTGCTCGGCCCGTTCGCGCTGGAAGTGAACCAGATTGCGCGTGTCGATATAGCATTGCAACTTGGTGCCGTGACTGAAAGCGTCGAAGTCAGGGATTTCGCCCCGATTCTCCAGACGGAGTCGTCGGCGACTGGCGACTCGATTTCCGCCAGCCAAGTGACCTCGATCCCGCTGCGCGGTCGTAACTTTGCCAGCGCAGTGCTGCTGATCCCCGGCGCGATCACGCCGAACCCGACCTCCTTTGATGGCATTGGAGCCAACACCGGTGGTGGCCGTCCGTTTGTCAACGGGAACCGCGAGCAAACCAATAACTTTCTGCTTGACGGCGGAGACATCAATGAATCGATCGACAACTTGATCGGTTACCAGCCCAACGTCGACGCGCTTCAGGAAGTGAAAGTGATGACCGGCAACATGGGCGCCGAATTTGGCAACGCCAATGGTGCTGTGGTCAACATGACTTTGAAGAGCGGCACGAACTCGATGCACGGCAACGTGTTCTGGTTCTTGCAGAACGACAACTTGAACGCCAATGGCTTGTTCAGCAACCGCGCTGGCGTGGCCCGCCGCGAATTCCGTCGCAATGTTTATGGCGGTACGCTGGGTGGACCCATTGTCAAGAACAGGGCATTTTTCTTCCTCGACTATCAGGGGGCGAAGGACCGGAGTGCTGGTCCGGCCAGCGCCAGTTTGGCACCGGAAGCTTGGCGGACGGGAAATTTGTCTGCCCTAACGCGGTCCGTGCTTGACCCGACGACGAACGCGCCTTTTCCAGGGAACATCATTCCCGCGAATCGAATTGTTAACCCCGCCGCTCGGGCCTTGTTCGCCGACCAGCGTCTGTATCCGCTGCCGAACAACCGTGGCGTGGGCCCGTTGGGTGTGACCTCAAATTTCCTGGGCACTTCCTCCAGCGCGGTTAACAATGATCAGGCCGACGCCAAGAGCGACATCCGCCTCACCGAGAAGGATAACCTGATGGTTCGTTTTTCGATTCGCCGGTTGAACTCGGCCCCGAGTTCGGTGATCCTGCCTGTCGTGTTGGGAACGCTGACCTCGGCTCCGACGACCGGTGGTGTGATTGGCTGGACTCGCGTGGTTTCGCCGAGTCTCGTCAACGAGTTTCGGATTAACGTAAATCGGGTGCGAATCACCGATGCACCTTACGATGTCGCGGGTCTGTTGGGGTCCGACGCCAACGCCCGGTTCGGAATTCCGGGCGGGCAGCCCGTCGCCGGTTTGAGTTCGATCGGCCTCGGCGGTACGGAAGGCTTGGGCGGCATTGGTTCAACCGGTGGTAAGAGCGACAACATTACCAACACGTACCAATTCTCCGAGAATTTAACCTGGCAGAAGGGGAAGCATTTTCTGAAGATCGGCGGCCAGTTAATCCGTTATCAACAGAATCGCTTCTACGCTGGAAACAATGGCGTATTGGGCTTCTTTACCTACAGCGGCTTCAAAACCGGCTCTTCTTTTGGGGACTTCCTGCTCGACCAGGTTTCCTCCAAGGGTCGCGGTTCCAACTCCGGCAACTGGGGCCATCGCCAGTCCCGGATTGCCATGTTCATCCAGGACGATTACAAACTGGCGAGTAACTTCACCTTAAACATTGGTATGCGTTGGGAGTACAACACCCCGGTTTATGAAGTTGCGGACCGGCAGGTCAACGTGGACGTTTTCACCGGAAAGGTGAGCGTGGCTGGCAAGGACGGCAACAGCCGCGCCCTGTTCAACCCGTACTACAAGCAGTTCATGCCCCGAGTCGGATTCGCGTGGTCGCCGAGCGCCCTCAAGCGCACCGTCGTCCGTGGCGGCTATGGTATCTCCTCCTACCTCGAAGGTACCGGAGCCAACCTGCGACTTCCTTTAAATCCGCCCTTCTTCTTCGAATCGAATGTCGATTACGGAGTTGCGAGCCCTGGATCCATTCGGGAAGGCTTCGGCGGGCTCGTCGGTTCTACCCAGCTTCAGGGCTTGGTTCGCGCGTGGAACCCCGACCTTCGACCGGCCTTCATTCAACAGTTCAACTTCACGCTCGAACGGCAGCTGACCAACTCCATGTCGGTGAGCGCTGGATACGTTGGCCAGAAGGGTACCCACCTTGTTGTACCGCGGGATCCCAACCAGCCGTTGAATGCCTGCCCAAATCCGCAGCTTTGCCGTCCCCTGTACAACGTGCTTCCGCTGGTTACGAATATCGCCTACACCGACTCGTCGGCGAACATGAACTACAACGGCCTGCAGGTTTCGGCCCGGCAGCGAACGAACGGCGGGTTTGAGTATCAGCTCAGCTACACCCTTTCGAAGTCGATGACCGATAACCTCGGCTACTACGGCTCCGGTGGCGTGGCCGCACAAAGCGCTTACTGGCAGAACGCCTATGATCGGAAGGCCGACTATGGCCCTTCGTTCTTTAACGCAACCCACAACATGTCCTTCTCTGGCTCGTACGAACTTCCCTTTGGTATGAAGAGGAAGTTCGGCAGTTCCTGGAATCGCGCCACCGACATGGTGTTGGGCGGCTGGCAGATTGGCTACATCCTCGGATTCCACACCGGCTTCCCGATGACTGTCACCTCGCCGAACCGTTCCAACCGGGCAGCCCGTACCGCGCGGGCCAACCGTTACCTACCGCTGAAGATTACCGGCCAGTCGATCGATAACTGGTTCGGCACGGATGCGTCGGCCAAGCCCTGCGCGGCCGACGTCAACAATGGTACCTGCGCCTATGGAGTTCAATTCCTCAACCAGTTCGGTTCGACTGGCGTCGGAACGGAGATTGCTCCCAAGTACGCAAACCTGGACATGAACGTGGGCAAGAACTTCAACATCACCGAACGGCAGTACATTCAGTTTCGGGCGGAGTTCTTCAACCTGCCGAACATGACGAGCTTTGGCCCTCCCAATCGGGATGCCAGCTCGGCCCAGTTCGGTTTCATCAATGGCCAGATCAACACCCCGCGTGTGATTCAGTTTGCACTGAAGTACATGTTCTAGCCCGTACAGAATAGGTTGCAAACAGGAAAGGGCCGCCCGTGTTGGGGCGGCCCTTTTTTGCGTACACCTCCGAAGCGAGGCTTTCTGGTTCTAGCTCGGTTGCCGGCGTCAAGTAGGCCAGGCCGGCCAGCACGGCGGGGAGAATCAACCGAATGCCGAGTTCAAGTCCTGATCGGAGCGTGCTCCTAGATCGCAATCCCCCGTGTGCGCAGGTGACTGAGCAGCGTCTCATAGCCGGTGAACTGCTCCGCGTCGATCCCGGCCAGGCGGGCCCCGGCCACATAGTCGGGAATATCATCCGTGAAAAAGCATTCGGCCGGCTCGGCCTGGGCATGCGCCAGGGCAGCGGCATAAATCCGCGGATCCGGCTTCATCGCCTTTACTTCGTGGGACAGGACGAGATGGTCAAAGTGACTGAGGATCGGATACCGCTCGCGGACCATATCGATATGGATGGCGTTCGTATTTGACAGCACGAGCAGCCGGAACCGTCCCTTCAGGGCGGTAATCAGCGACTCCGGAATCAACGTCTCCGGCAGAAAGATCGCCGTCCAATGAGAGCAGAAATCAGCGTAGGTGCCGGGAAAACCGACCAATTCACTGACCTGGGCTACGAAGTCGTCCGGTTCAATCAGCCCGGTTTCGAGCCTGACTACCAAGTCCGTCGACGCGATCCGGGAACGAATCTCGGCCGGAGGTAACCCACAGTCCCCGGCGATGGCCCGGTAGCCGCGTTCGAAGTCAAAGGGAATAATTACCTTCCCGAGGTCAAAAATAAGAGTACGCTTGTCGGCCATAGAATTGATATTTGTGGATTCAGTCCGTCAGCTTTGCGGACGGCAAACCATACTTTCCAGAATACCCGCAACGCCAGCGGCCCCGGCCGGCGTTAGGTCGTGTTGCCCTCACGAACTGCGGATCTCGGTGAAGGGGATCGGTTCGGCTCTGAGTCAAATTCCCGTCCTGCGTAGACGCAACAAAGGCCGATCTCCGCGAAGAGACCGGCCTTTGTTTTTGACTGCTTCCGGGTTAGAAGAAGATGGCCAGGGTTAGGTTCATCAGCGGTTGGCCGCCCAGGGAGGCCGTACGCGGATCGCTCGACACCTTGCCGAACGTCCGGGGGTTGCGGAAGTCGACCGTGGTGGTGGGCGGGTTGAAGTTGTAGGTCTTCAGCGCGTTCTGGAAGTCCCACCGGAGTTGGGCGCGGACTTTTTCGCCGACTTGGAAGTTCTTCTGCGCAGAGATCTGGCTCCAGAGCAGCGGCAGGCCCGTGCTCGTGTTGCGGCCCAGGTTGCCAACCGTGAATGCCGCCGGGTAGGCGAACGCGTCCAGGCCGTTCTGGCCGCCGGTAAAGACGGAGTTGATGTTCTGAATGTTGAAGCGGTCGCCGCCGGTATCCCGGAAGTTGTCCCGAATCGCCAGAGCGGGGCCCACGGCGTTCGGACGGCGGTTGCCAGCGAACGTCGGGAAGTAGTTATTTGGACTGCCGTCGAAGGAGAACGTCAGCGGGTTGCCGCTCTCGATCGTCTGAATCCACGACAGTTCCAGACCACCAAACGCCATCTTCTTCCAGCCGCTGGAGGCGAACTTCTTCCCCTGGCCAAACGGCAGTTCGTAATTCACCGTGGCCAGCCAGCGGTGGGCGCGATTGTAACCGGCCAGCGCCTTTTCCAGACTCCGATTTTGCAGCGGAGCAACACCGGAACCGTCGTTGTCGTTGTCCTGCGAGTTGATCGCCTTCGAGAACGTGTAGAACGTCGAGAAGAACAGGCCGCGAGACATGCGCTTTTCGAGTTTTACGGTTCCCGAGTGGAACGTGGAATGGCCGAAGTTGGACCGCAGCCGGACGTCGCCAAAGGCGTTGTACGGGCGGAAGTTCTGGGCGGCGGCCAGCACGGCATTCTGTTGGGTCGGGTTCCCGGAGAAGTAGTCGATCGGGAACGAGTTGGCCTGCCAGCGTTCTACGAGGCCGACGCCGGACGAACCCTGGTAGCTGACGTCAACGACGTAGTCGCGAAGGACTTCGTACTGCACGCCTCCGTTGAAGTTCAGCACATACGGGTTCCGGAGATTCTGATCCCACCATTCCACGCTGCGCGAACCGAAGTTCGTACCGGTGAACGGGGAGGTGCCGCCGCCGGCCACGTTGAAGCGAATCGGCGCTGGTCCTTGGCTCAGTCGGAACACGGGCGAAGGATCGCCTGGGGCCGCTTGCTGATTCACCGTCGCGACGTATTCATCGTAGTTGCCGCGTTGCAACGGGAACTTGATGTCGACCGTGTAAAAGCCGACTCCCGCGCGGAAGACGAGCTTTTCGAACGGATGCCACGCAAGGCCGAGGCGGGGGTTGAAGTTGTTGTTGTCCCGCTTATTGAGCCCGTCGGTGGGGTGGGTGATGGCACCGAGGCGGCCGGTGAGTGGATCGGTAGCCGTGGGGCTAAAGTTGCTCATCGCGCCGTTCTTGGTGTTGTACGGGCTTTCGTTGGAGTAACGGATGCCAGCGTTGATGGTCAGCGTCCGGGAGAACTTCCAATCGTCCTGGAAATAGAAGCTATGGATGCTCGACCGGGGGAGCCAACTGGTGAGTTCTCCAGTGAACAGGCCCTGGCTGACATAGCCGGTCATGAAACCGGCAAAAGTGTTTCCGGTGTTGGGAATGGCGACGCCATTCGGTTGCAGACCGGCCGTGACGCCGGCAAAGCTAAGGACGGCCGGACGGGCGAAGTTGGCCGAGTTGAGGCGGAACTTCAAGATTTCGTAACCGAACTTGAACGCGTGGACGCCGCGGACGAGCGTGGTGTCGTTGCGGAATGAGAAGGTCTCGTTGACCACCTTGCCCGGGGTGGCGCCGCTGAGCCCGTAAATGGAATCTGCGCTATCCCGGCTACCTGAGCCGAAGGCCGGCATCAGCGATTGATCGAGTCCAGGGATGCCCAACTGCTGCGGCCAATTGCCGCCGAAGGAAGGCACTTGGCGGTCGTTGCGGCGGCGATAGTAGCCCACGCGGGAGTCATTAACGACCGATGGGCTCGCGATCCAGGTATACCCCATCGAAGAGTTGATTTGCCGAAACGGATCATAGTTGCCTTGGTTGTGATCGAACACACCACGGTCAGGGCGGATGTTGATCGGCCGGCCGAAACCGCTCTGGGCGTTGTCGGTGTAACTGCCATAGATCTTAAAATTCTGCGTGAACTGGTGATCGATGCGGAGGTTGTAGTCGTTGAAGAAGACGAGCGCCAGTTCGTTAGCCAACACGTTGCCGACCGGGCCAAGGGAGTTAAAAGTTCCAGCGAAGTTTGGCTGTACCCACGGGTCAAAATCGAGGACTTTGCGCGACGCCGGGTCGACGCGGTTGGTCGGGACCCGATTGCCGGGGAACGGATCACGAGCCCAGGTACCGTCGGCGTTCCGGCGGGTGGTCCCGGGGTCAAAAATCTGGTTCGAGTTAGCCACGCCGGGGAAGTTGAAGTCGCCTTGGCGCATCGCCAGACTAGGCGTGCCCGCGACGACTTGGGCGACTTTCTTCTCATGAAGGCGTTGATAGCCGAAGAAGAAGAAGGTCTTGTTCCGGCCGTCATAGAGTTTCGGGATCATCACCGGGCCGCTGACGTTCGCGTCGGGCTGCATGAAAAAGGTCACCACGCCGAGATCGGAGGTGCTGAATTTGTCAAAGTACAGCCGATGCTGCATCCGCCGCGTGCGCCCATACCAAGAGCCCATGCCGTGTAGTTCATTCGTGCCCGACTTCTTGACGACGGAGATTACGCCGCCCGCCGAGTGGCCGTATTCGGCCGGCGGGACGGTCGTGATCACTTTCACCTCCGCCACCGAGTTCTGGATCGGCTTGATTGTTTCGGTCCCGCCCTGCTGGTCGTTGCCGTTCACGCCATCTTCAAAGATGCCGATGGCACCGTTGCGTTGGCCGGCCAAGTGATAGGATCCGAGGCTGCCACCGTAGGCATAGCCGCCGCTGGTCATGCCGGGGACCAGATTGAGCGTCGAGTTGATGTAGCGCTGATAGAGCGGCATCTCATAAAGAGTGTCGCCGGACATCACCGAACCGGTCGCCGAGGTTTCGGTTTCGAGTAGCTGTGCGCCGCCCTTCACTTCAATCTGCTCGGACACTTGGCCGACCTGCATGGCCGCGTCTACGGCGACTGTGTCGCCGGTGCGGACGTCGATTTCATCGCGCACGATTTTCTTGAAGCCCTGCGACTCGAAGGTGACGCGATACTGGCCGGGCTGCAAGGATGGTGCCCGGTAAATTCCTTCCTGATTCGATTTGGCCGTGAAGGTAAAGTTGGTTCCCTTCTGGACGATGACGACGGTGCAGTTCGGTACGGTGGCGCCGGTGGAGTCAGTGACTCGTCCGGTCATCGTAGACGTGCCGATCTGCGCCATGGCCATCGTGGCCGCTAAGCACAACAAAGCGATTAGTCTGTGCATAATTCCCCTTTTTGAAAGATTGTGATCCAAGGCGCAAGCGCCCCTGGCCCCTGTTTAGATCACATCTGAAGGCTGAGCGCAAGGGGGGGCAAGGGTGGGCGCACCTTGCCTTTGGTCGCGGAGCGTCTGGCCGAGGTTCCGCACGTCGCTGGTTGGGGCCTGCGCCCATTCGACGACGCGTGGCAACCGGCTCCCTCGCAGGCCGGCCACGAGCAGATTCGCCGGCAAGGGACGGCTGATGAGGAACCCCTGCACCTGGTCGCAGCGTAGCTCAGCGAGGATCCGGAGCTGCTCGCGCCGCTCCACGCCTTCGGCCACCACGTGCAGTTTCAGATCGTGGGCCAAGGTGATCAGCCCTTTGGCAATGGCCCTCGACCGGCTGTCGGTCGTCAGGTCGGCGACAAACATGCGGTCCAGCTTCAATGTATGGAAGGTGAACTTCCGCAGATAGCTCAACGACGAAAGCCCCGCCCCGAAATCGTCGATCGAAAACCGGATCCCTAGTCTCATCAAGCTCGCCAGGACTTGCGGCGTCCGCTCGACTGCCTGCAGCATCGTGCTCTCGTTCAATTCCAGTTCGAGCCGTTGCGCGGACATGCCGGTGTCCCGAAGGATATCCCCGACGAGTTCGGCAAAATCCGGATTCTGCAATTGGCGCGGCGATATATTGACCGACATATAGGTGGGCGAGAGACCTTGCCGAATCCAAGCCACGTTCTGGGCGCACGCCGTTCGGAGCACCCATTCCCCGATCTCATTGATGACGCCGATGTCTTCGGCCAGGGTGATAAATTCGGTCGGGCCGATCATTTCTTCCGCCGTCCGTTGCCAACGGACCAGTGCCTCGACGCCCGTAATCTGGCCTGCCGCAAGCGCGACGACCGGCTGATAGTGGAGCAGCAATTGTCCTTCGCCGAGCGCTCTAGTCAAGCTGCCTTTCAAGTCGAGAACCCGGGAATTGGCTGCGCGCATACTGGCGTCGAACAGTTGTACCTGGCCGCGCTGCTGGGTCTTGACGTGATACATCGCGGTATCGGCCATGTGCAAAAGCTCATCGGCCGTGGCGGACCGGTCCTGACCCATCACGACCCCTACGCTCGCTCCGCTGATGACCTCCCGGCCGCTCAAATCGTAAGGATGCCCGAGTTCGTCCCGGATCCGCAGGGCGATCCGCAGCGCCTCATCGGTATCGGTGACCTGTTCGAGCAACACCGCGAACTCGTCTCCGGCGAACCGGCTCACCATGTCCATCGGTCGAACGCAGTTGCGTAGCCGTTCGGCTACGCCGAGCAACAACTGGTCTCCGGCCAGATGACCGAGGCTATCGTTGATAATCTTGAACCGGTCCAGATCCAGAAACAGCAGCGCGAACAGGGCGGCCGGTTGGGCTGCCGAGGTCTGGCGAGCCGTGAGTTGATTCAGCCGGGCCATTAAAAAGCCACGATTCGGCAATCCGGTGAGCTTGTCGTGGAAGGAGTCATGCTTCGAGTTGCGATCGGCGTCAATCACCGACGTCATATCGCGAAGTGACCCGGCCAGGGCGATAGGCCGGCCGATGTCGTTTCGTATCGCGTTCCCCCGGACTGAGACCCACAGATAGGTTCCATCTTTGCGCAGAATCCGATGCTCATTCGAGAACATTGCGCCTCCGCCCTTCAGATGGGCGTCGACATCGGCTCGCAACTGATCCAGATAACCCGGGTGCACCCGGCTCCACCACTCCTCAATATCGTTCTTGATCTCGTCCGGCTTGCAGGCCAGCAGACGAGCCCATGCTTCGTTGACGGTAAAGTCACCCGTCTGCATGCTCCAGTACCAAAGCCCGTCGTTCGAACCCTCCGCTGCCGTCAGCATCCGTTGTCGGACTTGCTCTGGTTCGCTGTCTTTCGCTCTCTTTAATTCGTCGGCTAACGCAGCACGGCTCCGAATCCAGAGCGCGATCCCAATCCCGATGGTGGCGAAAGCCAATACCAGGGCACCGAAAAGCTGA
>JBKJLJ010001078.1:0-4821 GCA_046597015.1 Bryobacteraceae bacterium | reverse complement strand
AAAAAGCTCGGCCGGTTCATGATGTTTGCCATCGCGGCGGCCGATGAAGCGTTGGCTTCTTCGGGGCTGAAGATCGATGCCGGCAACGCAGAAAGCGTTGGCGTCTACATCGGCAGTGGAATCGGTGGCTTCGAAGTCATCGAACGCGAGCACTCGAAGCTTCTCGCCGGCGGACCGTCAAAGATTTCGCCCTTCTTCATTCCGGCGACGATCGTGAATTTGGCCAGCGGCCAAGTCTCGATCCGAACCGGTGCGAAGGGCCCCAACTCGGCCGTGGCCACCGCGTGTACGACCGGCGCCCATGCCGTAGGCGACTCGTTCAAGATCATCCAGCGCGGCGATGCCGACGCCATGATCTGCGGCGGAGCCGAGGCTGCAATCACCCCGCTCAGCGTCGGTGGATTTGCGGCGCTGCGGGCGCTTTCGACTCGGAACGACGAGCCCCAGCGGGCTTCCAGGCCGTGGGATAAGGATCGCGACGGCTTCGTGATCGGCGAAGGCGCGGGCATTTTGATGCTCGAAGAGCTGGAGTTCGCCAAGGCACGCGGGGCCAACATTCTAGCCGAAATTATCGGTTACGGCATGAGCGGCGACGCCTTTCACATGACGGCTCCGAGCGAAGACGGGGACGGCCCGTTCCGCATGATGCGCGCCGCCATTCGCGACGCCGGCATCGAACCGTCGGCCGTTGACTATCTCAATGCGCATGCGACGTCGACCTTCCTCGGTGACAAGATCGAGACGACGGCGATGAAGCGCGCCTTCGGTGACCACGCCTATAAACTGGCCATCAGTTCGACCAAGTCCATGACCGGGCATCTGCTTGGCGGGGCCGGTGGGCTCGAAGCCGGCATTGCGGTGCTGGCGATTCGCGATCAAATTGCTCCGCCGACAATTAACCACGAAACGCCGGATCCGGCGTGTGACCTCGACTATGTGCCGAACGTGGCTCGCCCGATGAAGATTAACGTTGCCATGAGCAACTCGTTCGGCTTCGGCGGGACCAACGGCGGCCTTATTTTCCGTAAGTACGAATAGCATGAAAATTGCCGTTGCTCTCAAGCAGGTGCCGGCGCGGGATTCCGCGCCCGGTGCCGCGGAATCCGATCTCCAATTCGAGATCAATGAACCAGACGCCTACGCCCTCGAAGCGGCCCTGCAACTGCGGGAGGCGCAAGGCGGAGAGGTCGTCGTTGTATCGGCCGGTCCGGCGCGGGTAGCCACCGCCATTCGCGAGGCGCTGGCCAAAGGGGCCGACCGCGGCGTTCACATCCTCGTCGAGAACCTTCACCAGGTCGACGCCTTGGGCGTGGCCCAACTTCTCCGCGAAGCAGTCGCCACGGAGTCGCCCGATCTGGTCCTGACTGGATTGCAGTCGGACGATCTCGGCTCCGGTCAAACCGGCGTCATCCTCGCTGAACTCCTCGGCGTCGCCCACGCTACGCTGATCATGGCGATTGCTGTAGATGGCACCTCAATTCGCGTTAAGCGGGAATTGGAAGACGGCTGGTTCCAGCACGTCACTCTGCCGCTCCCCGCCGTTCTGACCATCCAAAGCGGGATCAATAAGCTTCGTTACGCTACCCTCATGGGGATCAAAAAGGCCAAAACCAAAGAGATCCGCGAACTAGCCGGCACCGTGACCCCGGCGTTGGTGGTGGCCGGCCCCAACTACGCCCCCAGCCGCTCGAAGCAGTCGCAGATTTTCGACGGCGACCCGGAAAAGGCCGCCCAGGCGCTGGCGGATAAACTGAAATACGAGGTCCGCGTAATATGAGCGTGCTGGTGATTCTCGAGCAGACCCGCGGCGTCTATCACCGCATGAGTTGGGAAGCCCTCGCCGCCTCGTTTGAACTTGGCCTGCCCGTTTCGGCAGCCGTCATCGGCGAGTCCGGCGAAGCCGCTACCAAGGGTATTGATCGCTTGTATGTTCTTCCGGCGATGGATTACTCCGCCGACGGTTACACCGCCGTCCTGGCGCAGTTAATCGCCCACGTCCAGCCGAGTTACGTCCTGTTTCCCCACACCTACCAAGTCCGCGACTTCGCCCCAAAACTGGCGACGCGCCTCGGCGGCATCCTGGTCAGCGACGTCGTGAAACTCCAGTCCGATGGCACCGCCGTCCGCCAGCATTTTCAAGGCAAGCTGAACTCCGACTATCGTTTTACCGGCTCCGGGCCGCGCTTTTTGTCAATTCAAGCCGGTGCCTATCGGGCCGAAGCGGTTCCGGCGGGCTCGCCGGCCATCGAGCCCTTCGCGGCTGATCCAGGCGTCGCTCGAGCGGTTGCGGAAGCCCCCTTCCGCGAGTCCTCCCGCGCCGTCGATCTCACGGCCGCTGAGATTATCGTCTCGGTTGGTCGCGGCATCCAAGACAAAGAAAATCTCATTCTGGTCGAAGAACTGGCCACTGCTTTGGGGGCCGAACTGGCTGCCTCCCGCCCCATCTGCGACAACGGCTGGCTTCCCATGGAACGGCAGGTCGGTAGCTCTGGCCAGACGGTTGCGCCGAAGGTCTATCTCGCCGTTGGTATCTCCGGCGCTATTCAGCATTTGGTCGGCATGAAGGGTTCAAAATCCATCATCGCGATCAACAAAGATCCGAACGCCCCGATTTTCGAAGTCGCCGACTACGGCATTGTGGGAGACCTCTTTGAAGTCGTTCCGGCCCTCACCGAGGCCATCCTCAAGCTGAAGGGCTAACGCGCCAACGAACGGATGCGAATGTTCGTAAAGTCAAGGTTCGTCTTCGGGTCGTGAGCCTGTAACGACTAACTCTCAAGGCACGTTCCAAGTCGCCGTCGCCTGCCAACCCGAGTTATTTCCAGCTATATCCCGCGCCGCCGTGTAGACAACCCGGGAACCCCGAAAGTTGGAACTACTCATCGAAAGATTCAAGTTGAGAGTAAGCAGGTTCCCAGCCACAGTTACAGACGATCCAGTCGCCAGCACCGAGCACTGACTGTTCGCGGCCAGACCCGCCCCCCCCGGTACCAATCCAGGCAAAAGCCCGTCTCCGGCGTCGGTCACCAAGTAAATCGCATTCGCCGATCGCACGTAGGCCAGGTAACAAGCGTTCCGCCCGTCCAGTGCGTTGTTGATCAGCACGTTCAGCACGTTCAAATCCGCAAAGCCCTGACTATCGCTAAACACAGCCGTCAGGGTGGCGCTCGTCCCGTTTACCACCATCGGCGTCGTGGACGTCACCGCCGGCGAGGTCGCCGGCGCCCCGGGGACGTTCCACACTCCCACCGCTTGCCACCCGCTGTTCGCGGTGGCGACGTCCCGCCCGGCGGCATACACAATCCGGTTTCCCCCGAACGCGGTCTGGAAAGTCACTCGTAAAGCCAGCGAGAGCGTAGTGCCGGAAACCGTAGCGCCCGACCCCGCTCCCGTCGCCGAACACTGCGCATTCCCGGTAGACCCACTCCCGTTCAAGACCAATCCGGGCAGCAAATCCGTCCCGGCGTCGTTCATCAGATAGAGCGTATTCGCCGATCGCACGTAGGCGAAATAGCAAGAGTTCCGGCCATCCAAAGAGTTATGGATCAGCACGTTGAGAACATTTAGATCCGCTGCTCCGTTGCCATCCGCAAACGGAATCGTAAATGTGGCGGTGGCCCCGGTTCCGCCCGCCGGGCTGAGCACGCCGACCGTCGGAGTCACGTTGATCGCGCCGATCGTCACCGTGCCCAGCAGCGTCGCCGCACTCGCCGATCCCGGGTTATCGGTGGCCGAACCGTAGATGTTCCTCAGCCCCACAAACGCCGGCAGAAAGCGCACGCTAAGGCGGAGCGTCAAAGTCGTTCCCAACAACATTACGGAGGTCGATCCCACGTTGACTTGGCACTGGGTGTTACTCATCGTCGTGTTCACGCCTGGCGTCGAAAACTGCCAACCGGAGTTAGTATCTCCGTAGAGACGAAGTTCGTTCGCACCCCGGCGATACTCCACCCGGCAGGCGTTCGTCTGGCCCGCGTCGGCTGTAAACCACAGGTTCAAATTGCCCAGCGTGTTCGCCCCGTCCAGATCCGTAAACGCCGCATCAAACGACACGTTCGTGCTGGGGACCGCCGACCCCGCCGCCGGGGTCACCCCGGTCGCCGCCGGCGCGCTGTTCGTGCTCAACTGGTTTACGTTGTACGCCTGCCGGCCGATCGAGATAGTCCCCGTTCGTGCCGAAACGGCCGCATTCGCGGCGTAAGTGAAACTTACCGTTCCGTTGCCCGAACCCGACGCAGCGCTCGTCACCGTCAGCCAGCTATCGTTGCTAAGCACTGCCCAACTGCACCCCGCCGCCGCCGTCACCGTCACCGTCGCCGACCCCGCCCCGGAGCCCACCATCGGGTTCGCCGGGCCCAGCACGGCACAAGGGATATCGTAATTTACCCGCACCGACAGGCCCGCCGCGGTGGCCGAAAGCACTTGCAGCGATAACTCCGAGTAAGGATCCGTCCAACTTTGCCCCGCCGCCAACGCCGGCTGGGTAAAGTTACCGGAATTAGCCGCCGCCCGAAGGTTGATCAGGCGCGAGTAAGAGGCAAAAACCGTTTCCGCCGGATTCTCATAATGCCCCAACGCCCCATCGTCAAACTGAGTCGAAAACGCGCTCAGCGTCGCATCGTAGCCAATTGGCTGCCGGTATTCAAGCCACAACCATCGATTGTTCCCGTTGCCCCGCCGAATCCGTAGCGCCTGCAACGCCGCTGTCGTTTGCTCATAGGGAGTCAGCGTGAACGTGCCCCCACTTTCCACCTGCTGCAGGTTTGAGGCCGCCAACCACCCCAGACTTTGCTTCTGCGGCGCCGCGAAATGGCCCATCAG
>JBKJLJ010000972.1:0-2979 GCA_046597015.1 Bryobacteraceae bacterium | reverse complement strand
ACGCCAAATACACGATTGCCGATCAGCCGGCGCTGGCGCAGCACGCGTTCGAGATTGCTAAGTTTATGGGTGCCAAGATCATCCGGGTGTTCTCTTACTGGCGGACGGTTGCGCCGGAGCAATGCTTTGACGCGGTGGTGGCGGCGCTGAAGGACTTGGCGGATCAGGCGGCCAAGCAGGATTTGATCATCGGGCTGGAGAACGAGCACGCTTGCAATATCGCTACGGCGGCGGAGTCGGCGAAGCTCTTAAACGCGCTGCCGCATCCGAATTTGAAGTTGGTGTGGGACCCGGCGAATGCGTTGGTTTCGGGAGAAAATCCGTACCCCGGTGGCTATGGGTTGTTGCCGAAAGACCGGATTGTGCACGTGCATGCCAAGGATTGCCACATGGAAGGCCACCAGCCGCATTGGGGCCCGGTAGGGACGCGGGACGTGGACTGGAAGGGACAAGTTGCCGGCTTGTGGAATGACGGCTATCGCGGCTGGCTGTCGCTCGAAACGCACTGGGCTGGACCAGCGGGCGATAAGCGCCAAGGCAGTACCATTTGCGGGTGGAATTTGCGTGGTTTGGCTTCGATGTAAAGCCTTGTAAACTTAAGTCTAGATTTTCGATACCTCCGTCCTCGCATATGCGTCTATAGGAGATACTGTGATGCGCAAGTTTCGGCCGTTGATGATCGCGCTGCTCCTAGGCCTTATGGTCTGGAGTGCTCTTTACGCCCAGCGGCGAATGCGGCGCGGCATGGATTTCCCGTTTCAGGAAACAGAGGACGCGCCGATGCCGAACGACGCGGACGAAAAGACGGAGTTCGCATTTGCCCGGTTGAAGTATCCGAACTGGAAGAGCAACGACCGGATGTGGTCAATGCGGGGATCGTGGTCGATTGACTACCCGAAGGCAGACCGGCAGTTTGTGCAGGGAGTGCGGCGGCTAAGCCGGTTGCACGTCCGGTCGGTCGAGCAGGTGGTGGACTTAGAGTCGGATGAGATCTTCAACTGGCCTTGGATTTACGCGGTGGAAGCGGGGCACTGGGACTTGACGGATGCGCAGTGTAAGAAGCTGCGGGAGTACCTTTTAAGGGGTGGCTTCATCATGACGGATGACTTCCATGGAACTATGGAATGGGACATTTTCATGCTGTCGATGAAACGGGTGTTTCCGGATCGGGAGATGGTGGACATCCCGAATAAAGATCCTATTTTTCAGGTTGTTTATGATCTCGACAAGCGGTTTCAGGTGCCGGGTATCGTCAACTATCCGTTCGACCAGACCTATGAGTATGACGGCGTAAAGGACACTTGGCGGGGTATATACGACGACAAGGGCCGATTGATGGTGGGAGCCTGCCACAACATGGACTTAGGGGATGCGTGGGAGTGGGCTGACTCCCCCCAGTATCCGGAGCGGTACGCTTCCTTGGCTTATCGGATTGGTATTAATTACATCATTTATGCGATGTCTCACTAATGTTTGAACTCCTGTTCAAGTACCCATATACGGTTTACCAAAAAGGAAGCTTAGTATTGCAGACGGGTTGGAGTGTGTGGTGGTGGGTGGCGGCGACTTTGATGGCCACGGCGGTGGTAGGTTGGCTCTTGTTTACGAAGTGGAATAACGGCAAGCGCGCCAAAGCGATCGCACTGTGGACTCTGCAATCGACGATGATCGCGATCGTCTTGCTGCTTTTGTGGCAACCGGGGATGAGCATCGCGACGCTGAAGCCGCAGCAGAATATTGTGGCGGTGCTGCTGGATGACTCGAAGTCGATGGGCTTAGCCGAAGACGGTTCGACCCGGCGCGAAGAGATGATTAAGACGCTGGAAGGCGGGCTGGCCGACGGGCTGAAGAAAAAGTTCCAGGTTCGTTTTTACAAGATGGGCGCGGGGCTGGAACGGACGGCGGATTGGAAGGGACTGACGGCACAGGCTCCGGTGAGCCGGTTGAGCGATGGTCTGGCGCAGATTGCGGCCGAATCGGCGAGCCTACCGATTGGGGCGCTGGTCGTGATGAGCGACGGAGGCGATACGGCAGGCGGGGTGGACCGGCAGACGCTGGCGACGTTGCGCAGCCGGCGGTTTCCGGTGCATACGATTGGCTTCGGTCGCGAGAAGGCGGAGAAGGACATCGCGTTGATGGACGTGCAAACGCCGGCGCGGGCCCTGGCGGATTCGAGGCTCGGAGTGACGGTTAGTTTCCAACAGCGCGGCTTTGCGGGGCAGAAGGCCAAGATTTTGGTGAGCGAGAACGGCAAGACGCTGACGGCGCGCGATGTGACGTTGGCGGCGGACGGGGCTCCGCAGGTCGAAAATTTGCTGTTTAACGCCGGCAACGCCGGGCCCAAGGCGGTGCAGATTTCGGTGCAGCCGCTGGGTGGCGAGACGAACACGGGCAACAACGCGCTGACGCGGCTCGTGCAGGTGGACTCGCGGAAGCCGCGGATTCTGTACATCGAAGGCGAGCCGCGGTGGGAGTTCAAGTTCATCCGCCGGGCGCTGGAAGAAGATCGTTCGATCAATCTGGTTACGCTGCTGCGCACGACACAGAACAAGATCTACCGGCAAGGGATCAATACGGCCAATGAGCTAGAAGGTGGTTTCCCGTCGACTTTAGACGAGCTGTTCGCGTTTGAAGGGGTGATCATCGGCAACGTGGAGGCCAACTATTTCACGCCGACGCAGGTGGAGTTGTTGCAGCAGTTTGTGGATCGCCGGGGCGGGGGATTGCTGTTCCTGGGAGGCCGGTCGACGCTGGCGGATGGTGGCTACGGCGCGAGTCCGCTGGCCGAACTGCTGCCCGTGAACCCGGGCGAACGGCGGACGACGTTCCAACGAGACAGGGCGACTGTGGAGTTAACGACGTCGGGGCGGGAGAGCATCTACGCGCGGCTGGAAGAGGACCCCGCGAAGAACGTCGAGCGGTGGAAGAAGTTGCCGTATCTGGCCGATTTCCAGGCCGCAGGGACGTTGAAGCCGGGCG
>JBKJLJ010000959.1:0-3350 GCA_046597015.1 Bryobacteraceae bacterium | reverse complement strand
GGGCGATTACTTCTTCTCGCGGACGGCCCTGATGTACGCTTTCATGGACAAGATGCAGCGGCGGGACTTGGAGCCGCAGGAACGGCACGTATTCCGAGAGAAGCGGATCACGCTGCGGCGGAGTTGGGTGACCGATCTCGATGCCGAGAGGCGCCAGCTGACTTTGGCCGATGGGGATTCGGTGCGTTATGACAAGCTGCTGCTGGCGACGGGTTCGCGCGGGCGGAGGGCGGGATGGGAGCGGAAGCTGGACGGCGTTGTGAACTTCGTCTCGCTGCAGGACCTGGACGCGTGTGAGCGGTTGACGCCGGGGACAAAACGGGCGGTGGTGGCGGGCGGAGGGCTGATTGGGGTGGAACTGGTGGAGTGCCTGGTACACCATCGGGTGGCGACGACATTTTTGGTGCGCGAAGCGACGTACTGGCCGGCGGCGTTGAGCCCGGAAGAGGGCGAGTTGGTGGCGGCGCACATCCGCGCACAGGGCGTAGATTTGCGGCTGGGCACGGAAGTAGCGAGCTTGGAGGGGGAGGGCCGAGTGAACGGCGTAGTGACGTCGGCGGGGGAAAAGATTGGATGTGAGATGGTAGGGGTGACAATTGGGGTGGAGCCGAACGTGGAGTGGCTGCGCGGGGTGAAGACTCCGCCGGAATTGGGGCGCGGGGTGAAGACCGATGGCGGGTTTCGCACTTCCCTTCCCCACGTGTTTGCCGCCGGGGACGTGGCCGAGGTGAATGGCCGGATTGAGCCGCTGTGGTACGCCGCGAAGCGGCAGGGCGCGGCGGTGGCACGGGCGATTTTGGGGGAGACGGTGGAGTACGGAGCGCCGACCTATTACAACAGCGCGAAGTTTTTCCACCTAGAGTGGACTTGCGCGGGCGAGACGAAAGGGCCGGGGAGGTTCAAGAAATTGGCGGGCCGGGAGGCGAGCGTCCGGGTGTTGGAGCGGGATGGATTCGTGACGGGATTTTCGATGTTGGGGAGCCGGTGGAACCATCGGGTGCTGGTGAAGTGGTTGGAGGAGAAGAAACGAACGGAGGACGTGATGGGGCGATTGAGCGAAGCGCAGTATGACGTGGAATTCGGGAGAGTGGCACTATGATTCGGGATCGGGTTTACCATGATCTGACCAACCGGGGAGTGACCGGGTGGTTGGTAGCGGCGCTGCTAACGGCGTTCTACGTGGTGCTGTATTTTACGGAGACGCTGACGCCGTGGGCGCAGAAGTTGGGATTGAGCAGCAAGTGGGATCTTTACGGGGTGCTGTATACGATCGCAATTGTGGGCGGCGGGCTGGCCGTGATCCGGAAATATGGGCATAACCGCTATCAGGTCGTGCGGACGTCGGTCGTGATGTTTGTGCAGGTGGTCTTTGCGTTCTCGATTCCACAGATGTTGAAGGCGATGCACCAGCCGGAATTGTACCTGAGCTACTTCTGGCCATTGAAGTTCGACTATCTCAACCCGGAGTATCTAGCCCATCAGCCGCTCTGGTTCATCGTGTATTCGATCGCGGGGGGCCTCGTGCTGGTGCCCCTGGCCGGAGCGTTTTTCGGCAAGCGGTGGTACTGTTCGTGGGTCTGCGGCTGCGGCGGGTTAGCGAACACGTTTGGGGAGCCGTGGCGGCATTTGAGCAATAAGTCGACGGCGGCTTGGAAGTTCGAGAAGGTGAGTATTTATAGCGTTTTGGGAATTAGCCTGACCTTGACCGGGATTTTGGTTTATTCGTGGATGACGGGCAGTAAAGCTCCAGTGGTGGTGGAGTTCCAGAGTTGGTACGGGTTGATCGTGGGGAGCGTTTTATCCGGCGTTGTGGGCGTGGGGCTTTATCCGCTGGGGGGAACGCGGGTGTGGTGCCGGTTTTTCTGCCCGATGGCGGCACTGCTGGGGATTACGCAGAAGGCAAGTAAGCGCTTCCATATCCGGGTGAAGGAAGATATGTGTATCTCGTGCGGGCTATGCTCGAAGTATTGCGAGATGGGAATTGACGTGCGGGCTTATGCGCAAATAAACGAGAGTTTCACGCGGGCTTCCTGCGTGGGTTGCGGGATTTGTTCGGAAGTTTGTCCGCGGGGGGTACTGCGTCTCGAGAGCGAGTCGGGGCTGGTACAGATTTCGGTTGGACGATAAACAAGAGCTGGTTGCCTTGATGATCGGATACCAGGCGGCGGACCGCACGGCGGCGGAGCAGTTAGCGGCCAGGGTCTACCCGATGCTGCATCGGTTTTATAGCAGTCTGGGCGAGTATGAGCGGGCCGACGATTTGGCGCAGGAGTGTTGGATTCGACTGCACCAAGCGCGCCATTCCTATCGGCCCCCGGAGCCGGTGTTGCCGTGGGTTTTCGCGATTGCGCGGCACACGCGGGTAGACCAGTTCCGGAAGCGGGCGCGGAGTTCCGGGCGGGAGGTGGCGATGGAGGTGGGGGCGGATTTTGCGGCCCCCGCGGCCGAGGCGGAGCCGACGGTATTACCGCTGCTGGAGCAGTTGCCCGCGAGTCAAAAAGAGGTTTTGTTGCTGCTGAAAGTGACGGGTATGAGCCTCGAAGAGGTGGCCCGGGCGACGGCATCGACGGTGGGGAGTGTGAAGCAGAAGGCGCATCGGGCGTACGAGACGCTGCGCCGGTTGATGGGAGAGAAGTCATGATGGACGAGAAGCGGATTGGGGAGCGATTGGAGAGCGAGATTCGGCCAGGGAAGGCCGCGCCGATGGGACTGGTGGGCGAATTGAAGCCGGTAAAGCCGGGTCTATCGACGGGGGCGGTGCTGACGGTGTTTGCGGCGGTGTTGACGGGGATCACGGTGGGTGGCGGGATGACATTAGGTTCGCGTGGGATGTTAGCCATGACGGTGGCCCAAGTAATCATCATGGGCGCGCTCGGCGCGACGATGATGGGGATATTGGGATTGGCGGCGGCGCAGGGTTTGCGACCGGGATCGAAGGTGTGGGTGAATGTGCGATGGGCGAACGTGCTGCCACTGGTAGGATTTTTGGCGGTCGCGGCCATGATCTTTCCGTGGCGCTGGATGCCAGAGACTTTTATCGCTGACGGATGGGGGTGTTTGCGGGAAGGGTTGTACGTGGCGCTAGCGTCCTCGGTGGGCGTGATTTGGCTGGTGCGGCGGGGATACGTAACGAACTGGGCGGGGTTGGCAGGGACGTTGGGAGCGTTCTGCGGGTTGACGGGGGCGGCGTTGTTACATGTGATGTGCCCGGACCAGGAGGCGACCCATCTGATTGTGTTCCATGGGGGGATTCTCCTCGGAGGGACGCTGGGCGGGTTACTAGCGGGGTATTTGGTGCTGCGGGGCAAGTGAAAAGGTGGCGGCGGCGAGACGACGGGCGTGGACTTGGA
>JBKJLJ010000947.1:0-4174 GCA_046597015.1 Bryobacteraceae bacterium | reverse complement strand
CCACGTACTTCGATGTAAGTATGCGGGGAGTTGCCGGGCCCGACCCGGAGCTTGTCTTTTCCTTTGGTATAAGTAGCATAGCCGCGGCGGAGGACCCAAGCATCCTTCACTGTGGGGTGCCTTTCCGCCCCTTCGAGGGTGCCGCCTTCTCGGAGGTTGATCTCGACCGTCAGCGGGACCTCAGCGGTACCCGAGGCTTGGATGCGCATACGGAAACCGTGCGGGGTCTCGGAGAGTTCCGCGACGGTGTTGAGATGGCAGATTTCCGAACGCTGCCGTTCTTCGCGGGTATCGTCGTAGGTTTCGGTGGTAACCAAACGGGGCGGCGAGAAAGGCTGGTAGTAGCCAGCTTCGAGTTGTTGGGTGAGGACGAAGGTGCCCCCTTTCTTTTCGAGGGTTTTGGCTTTGAACTGGCCCTTGCCAAAGAAGGCCGTGGAGAAGCGAACTGCCGTGACGACGGCATCGCCGTGGCGAAAGGTAAAGAAGCGGTCGCGATCGCGGAGGATCGTGGCCGACAGGGGTCCCCGGCGGACGCGGGCAAAGCCCGAGAGGGGGAAGAGTTTTTCGTAGTTATCGGGAAGCGGCTTCGACGGAGGGAGTTGGGGATCCAGCAGTTGGGGGTAATTGAGATAGGTGGAGACTCCGGCGGCCTGGGCCTCGACGCTACGGGCGAGGGTGGCCATTTGGCCGTCACGGTCTTTCCAGGCGAGGTAAGCGATGCCTAGCCAGGAGTTGAACATGGTGCCGCGTTGGTTAAGGTCCTGGCGGCGGGATATTTCGGTGACGACCTCGCCATCGGCGTGGATGAGGTAGAACATCGCCTGCAGATTCTGGCGGACGGGATTGAGGAGTTCCGGGCGGTTGAGATGGTGGGCGCAGATCGTGAGGGCGCGGTTGCAGATGCCGTTGTAGCCGATGGAACTGCGTTCGGTATATTGGCCGTCCGCGTCGATATCAATGGTTTCAGCGAGCCACTGGTCGATACGGCGGAGATAACGGGGGTCGGGGTAGAGGGCGTTGAGAAGGGCGAGGGCAGAGCAAACGACCCACCGGTGGTTGGGGGTATGCACTCCACCGCGGATGAGGGCCTCGCCGGCCTTCTTGATGGCGGGAAGGACGAGCGCTTCGAATTCGGGAAAGCCATACTGGCGGGCATTGAGCAGGGTGTGGCCCATGCCCTGGATGATGAAGGCGGTGTCGGGCGGTGAGTTGTAGTTGGTGATGGGCAGGTTCCAGTTGCCGTCGGGGGTTTGGATGCGGGCGAAGCATTCAGCGGTGAGCTTGATGCGTGCGAGGACGAGGGGGTGGTGAAAGTGGCGGGATTGGGGGTGGAGGTAAGCGGTGACGAACGTATCGAGGATACCGGAGGGGGTGCCGCCATAGAAAAGACCATCCGCACTGGGGACGTTGCCGCGGTGGCGGTGGGTAGGCCTGAGTTCCTGGCGCTTGATGAGATCGTCGACAGCTTTGTCGTGCGCGTCGATTTTAGCAGCGGGCAGAGAGGGCGGTGAAGCGGCGGACAAAGGGGTAGCGGCTACCGCGAGGGCGGCATTCTTGAGGGCATCTCGGCGGTTCATGGGTTTATCCTTTTCGAACGCTGGCGCGGGCTTCCTTCATGATGGGACCGTAGACGAGTTTGTCGAAGGGCGGGCAACCGCTGGGAAATTGGCCAAGCGGGTGATTCTTCTGGCGCATCAGGAAGGTGCAGTAGGTGAGCGTTTTGCAGACGCGGATTTCTTCGAGTTCGCCCTTTTCGAGGGCGTCGATGGCGAAGTCGGGGTAGGCGAGGGCGTTGCGGCCCATGCCGAAGATTTGGATGTTGCCGGCGGCGAGGTTATGGGCGGCGGCGTTGAGAGCGTAGATTTGGAGCCAGCTGTAGCCGGTGCCGACCATGGGAAGATCGGGGTGGGCGCGCTGGAGTTCGCCGGCGATGCGGAAGTGGCGGTCGACGCCATCGAGGGGGTGTTCCGGCTCTTCGTAGTTGCCTTCATCAGCCTTCTCGAAGGGCCGGCCGATGTGGGGGTTGTAGTAGGGGCAGCCAATG
Organism: Bryobacteraceae bacterium; assembly: GCA_046597015.1. GTDB lineage: Bacteria > Acidobacteriota > Terriglobia > Bryobacterales > Bryobacteraceae. The sequence goes on along the minus strand of JBKJLJ010000947.1, from coordinate 2,130 downwards.
GAGACGTTGAGGAGTTGGACGCCCCATTCTTTGAACCAGCCGATGGCGGTTTTGACTTCGCTGAGTTCGGCGGTGAGGGGATCCTGGTCGTTGACGCCCCAGCCCCAGGGATAAGGCGTCGGATAGGGCAGGGGCTCGCCGAGGCCGGTGGCTTCGTTTTTTGAGTAGGGGACGCTATCGAAGCAGCCGAGGCGCATGCAGATGGTGAGCGCGGAGCCGAATTCGGCGCGGAGTTTGGCGAGGACGTTGCGGATGAAGCGGGTGCGATTTTTGAGGGATCCGGCGTATTGGCCGTCGCGGCCGGCGCGGGCACCGAGCATTTCAGCGAGGAGGTAGCCGTGGGTGACTTTGAGGTCGATGGCGCGGAATCCGGCCCGCCACGCGAGTTTGGTGCCGACGATGTATTGATCTTCGAGGGCCTCCATTTCGGCGTCGGAGAAGACCGGGTAGTCGGCGGGGGTGGCGGTCTTCTGGTCGATGACGGGGTTGTGGTAGAAAATTATGCGCTTGGGGTAGGAGTAGCGGCCGGAGTGGGTGAGTTGGATGGGGATGAGGAGGTCTACGGTCGAGCCGAATTTGTCCTGGTGGAGTTGGATCATGCGGGCATGGAGGCGGGCGTACTCGTCGACGTTGCCTTCGTGGATCCAGAGTTGGCGGGCGTTGGCGCGGCCGTCTTCGCGAATGGCGGTAGCTTCAAACCAGATGAGCTTGGCGCCGCCGAGTGCGAAGCGTTCGTAGCGCCGCCAGGTGAGTTCGTCGGGGGTCCCATCGAGGGTGGAGTCGCAGCCTTCCATGGGATGGATGGCCATAGCGTTGCCTAGGGTGACGGTGTCGCTGATCCGGACTTTGCGGCCCAGGACGGCCTTAACGGCATCCTTATCGGTTTCAAAACGAACGAATTCGGTGCGGGTCTGGGCGTCCTGCTGGAGCTGACTAAGACTTTTGTAGAGGAACTGGCGCGGCATTGGTAAAAGCGTGTTTGGGGAGGAGGAGGATAGCGACCGCGCCGATGAAGGCGAGCACAAAGACGATGTTCAGCGCGGGGCCGTAGCTCGTGTTGGTTGCGCCTTGGCCCTGCCGGATTTGGGCGACGAGATAAGGGAACCAGGTCTGGCCGATGGTGTCGGCCGGGAGGATGATCGCCATGGCGCGGGCCAGGGTGTTGACGCCAAACTGCTCCGCGGCCATGAGGGGGATGAGCATATAGTCCGCACCCATGCCGAAGCCGAAGAGAATGGCGAAGATGTAGACGTAGGTGGGATTTTCCGGGGTGGCGAGCAGCAGCAGGGGAATGGTGCTGGCGACGAGCATGTAGGTGGCGACCATGACCCACTTTTTCGAAAACTTGTCTGCGAGGATGCCCATGACGATGCGGCCCGCGGTGGAAGAGATCATGATGCAGAAAAGGGCGTCGGCGAAGAGGGCATCAAGCGTGGCTTGATTGGTAAAGCCCTGTTCTTTGAAGACGAACTTCATATGTTGATTGATGGAACCAATGGAGCCGATGGAGCACAAACTGCCGACCATGAGGAGCCAGAACGAGCGGGACTTGAGGAGCTCGGCGAAGCCGCGGGGCGGTTCGGGCTTTTCGTTGATGGCGATGGGTTCGCCGTCCGGGGTCTGACCCATTTCGGAAGGCTTGTCGCGCATGACGAAGCCGGCGATGGGCCAAACCAGAAGCAGAATGAGGCCGGTAATGATGAGCGCGTTTTGGAAGCCGAAGGCGGTGACGAGCGGTTTGGCGATGAACTTGGCCGAGATGGCACCGAAGATGCCGACGCCGAGGTAGGTGGCGGCCATGGCTTTGCCGCGGCTCTTTTTAAACCATTGGGAGATGATGACCTGGTGGGGGATGGGGCCGGAGAAGAGATAGCCGACCATGTAAAGGAGCCAATACGCCCAGTAAACGTAGATGTTTCCGCCCATCGTGCCGAAGCCGATGAAGGAGAGGGCGGTAAGTCCGGTGCCAACAATCATGAGCTTGCGCGGGCTGAAGCGGTGCATGAAAACCGGGCCGACCCAGAGGGTCAGGGTGGCGGCGAGGGGAAAGCCGAGGGTGATGTCGGGGCGAGCCCAGCCGAACGCTTTCTCGTAATAGTCGTAGTAGAAGGGCATTCCGTAATAGGGAAT
>JBKJLJ010000876.1:0-3374 GCA_046597015.1 Bryobacteraceae bacterium | reverse complement strand
TTAATCGGCGTGCCGCTGGTTCCATCCGTAACGCTCACGGGAAGCCGCAGCGTTTTGCCGGCGGGAAGCGTCGAATTCGCATCGGCAAACAGCGCTTGCAGCGATGCACCCGTCACGGGCACCGGCAAGCCGATTAACAAGCTGGAGCCGTATTTGGGTGCGCAGGGGCACTTGATTTTGATTCATGAGGACGGCTTGAGTTTTGTGCATTGTCATCCCGATGAGCTCGATGCCAACTCGGGGCACGACGGCAAGCTCGCATTTCTTGCGCGCTTCCCGAAGGCGGGGAGGTATAAGGGCTGGGCCCAGTTCCAACGAGGCGGGAAGGTTGAGACGGTGGAGGTCACCTTTCAGGCGAAATGAAGTTGCAATGTCTGTCCTTGATTTTGCTGCCTTGCCTGCTGTTTGGGCATGAAGGCGGCAAGCGCAATGCGAAGCCGACGGCAGCGTCCAAGGACCTTGCTTTGGCGAATACGCAGTTTGCTGCCGCCAAGAAACAGGCGACAGCGAAGGGGCGCTACGCGTGTTGCGTGAAGCCTGCTTGTGACCTGTGTTTGCGCAAGCATGGGAGTTGCGCTTGTGCTGCGAATGTGAAGGCAGGCAAGGGTGCCTGCGGCGAGTGTATGGCGGGTTGGCAGGCGGGGCGTGGGGCGCTGCCCGGGGTGAAGGCTGCGACCTTGCCGTTGCTGCCATCGGAAAAGCAACGGTTCCCGGGGGTAGCGCCGGGCGAGCTTTCGCCGGAGTTGCGGGTAGCGATGGAGAGTTTGTTGCGGGCCAAGAAGACGCTCGTAAAGGAGAAACGGTTCCTCTGCTGCATTGGGGGCGGTTGCGGGCAGTGTGCGTTTGAGGCCGATTGCCCATGTGGGTCTGATCTCGCCACCAAGGGCGGGAAGGGTGTGTGCGGGGATTGTGTGGATGGCTGGCATGCGGGGCAGGGTTCGTTTGCCGGGGTTTCGTTGGCAGAGATTAAGCTTTCGCGCATGGATGAAAGCATGGCGGCGATGAGCCCGGGGACGCGCGAATCTGGATCGTACTTCGCGTCGGGGACGGCCCAACTGCCGGCGGCGCAGCCGTTTGGCATGCTTACGAAGAGGTGGGGCGAGTGGAACTTGATGTTTGCGGGCAATCTTTTTGGGGTGTACACAAATCAAGGCAGTCCGCGCGGAAGGGATAAGATTTTCGGGACGGGGTGGGTGATGCCGATGGCGTCGCGGCGGTTGGGGCGTGGGCTGCTTTCCGTAAGGACGATGTTCAGCCCGGAGCCATTGCTCGTTACCAACGGGCGCTACCCGCTGCTTTGGCAGGAAGGCGAGACCTGGAAGAATGTTCCTGTTTTGAATGGACAACATCCGCACGATTTTGTGAAAGAGCTGGCGGTGGGATATCAATACAAGCTTGGCGAGCAAACGGCCTTAAATTTTTATTATGGGCTGCGAGGGGATCCGGCGATTGGCCCGGTGGCGTATGTGCATCGGACGTCGCAATCGGAGAACCCGCTGGCCGTTTTGTCGCATCACTACCAGGATTCGACGCACATCTCGGGCAACGTGGCGACGGCGGGAGCGACGCACCGTTGGGTGACGCTGGAGGCGAGCGCTTTCCATGGCCGGGAGCCCGATGAGAAGCGCTGGGGCATTGAGATGGGGAAGATGGATTCGTTTGCCAGCCGGGTGACGGTGACTCCGACGGCGCGGTGGGCTGGTCAGTTTTCCCTAGCCAGGATCAACAACCGCGAGGCCACGCATCCGGACCGCGACAGTTGGCGGCAGAGCGCGTCGTTGACTTACGTGCGGCCAATGGCGACCGGCCATTGGGCCTGGTCGGGCGTGTGGGGACGGAATCATGATTTGGCGTTCACGCAGCAGCCGAATCTGAACCTGTTTTCGAGTGCGTCGCCGCCGACCAAACCGGGTTCGCAAAAGCAGCATGTTGTGCTGGTGCCGACCCGCATCAACGGGCAAATCTACAATTCCTACACGTTGGAGTCGACGCTGTTCTTCAAGCGGCGGCAGTGGGTTTGGGGCAGGGCGGAACTTACGGACAAGAATTCGCTGCTGTTATTTGAAGAAGCGCCCTTCGTCCGGCTGATTGAAGAGCAGCGCTATACCCGCGTAAAGGCCTACACGATGGGCTATAGCTATGACCTGAAGTCACCGGTGCGTTTTTTGCAACCAGCCTTAGGCGGCCAGTTCATGCTGTTTCAGACGCCTGAAAACCTGCGGGCGATCTATGGTTCGTATCCGAAAGGGATGCAGGTGTGGCTGCGCGTGCGGATTGCTCCCCGCATCAACTAAGCTACCGGACGGAGACGGTTAGCGGCTTCGGAATGGCGACGCTACCGACGCGTACGATCAGGGGACAGGCTGAATTGACCTCTGTTTCGGAGGGAACTCGCACATTCACCTGGAGAAGACCAACCGCGCCAGGAGCAAGACCGGCGAAGAGCACCTCAGCAGGACGGCCATCAACGAGCACTTCGACTGTTTGGTCCGGGCTGGAGAAGGGAGGGGCTGATGGGCCCGGGGCTCCGGTGGGGACGCGAGGAGTTGTCAGCCCGTGGCCGGTGACGAAGAGTTGCAGGACGGTGCCTCGGTCAGCGGGGTTGGTGATTTCGTTCAGGCTGAAATCCTGATTGAGTACCGCGGCCCGCCTGCCATCCAGGCTGAAGAGGCCGGGCTTTACGGCGGTGACGGCAACGGTCTGTTCGTCGGGGTCAAAACTGGTTGATTCGACCCGAACCTTGGCGCTTGTTTTGCCGGCAACTTCCATGGGGACTTGCGCGTTGATCTGATTGGCGGAGGCGTAAAGCATCGGCGCGGCGACGTTATCGAAAAAGACTCGGGTTCCGCCCAATGTGGTGGGGAAGCGCTGCGTGGCCGCATCGTACTGTCCGGCCAAGCCGATGGCAGGCCCAAGCCGTTGGCCGGCAATGCTGACGAGACCGCCGGGCACGATGGCTCCGCCTTCCAAGCTGGCGGCGTTGACGATTCCGCCGGTGGCAATGGAGGCTTTCGCCTGGGTGACGGTGAAGGACACGGGGATGTCGATGGTTCTATTGGCGGCTTTCGGGGCGGATACCGTAATTCGACCGACGTAGATGCCGGCGGAAAGATCGCCTAACTTGACCGTGACGGTCGCCTCTGTGTTTCCAAGGCCAGAATTTGGGGTTGCCGTAAGCCACGGTCCACCGTTCAGGGAGGTGGCCGTCAGGCTCCAATCGGGGTTAGTTTCGCCATTGATTCGGATATTGAATTTCTGCGGGGAAGGATCCTTGGTGGCTTCTTGTGCGGTGAAATCCAGCTTTGAAGAGGTGGCCTGAATTGTTGCCGGGAGCGGATCCCGAACGCGCAAGGTGACATTGATCTTGAGGATAG
>JBKJLJ010000857.1:0-7581 GCA_046597015.1 Bryobacteraceae bacterium | reverse complement strand
ACGCAACTCAACTGTTCCCCCTGCACGTCTACGCCCTGCCAGAACGAGGACGTCGCAAATAGCACGCAATTCTTGGTTCGCCGAAACTCTTCGAGCAGCGCGCTCCGCGGCCCCGTGCCCTGCATCAACGTCGGGAACAAAATGTCGAGCGACACGCGGTCATACAACTGCCGCATCGATTGATAGCTCGTACACAGCACGAACGCCCGCCCCTGGCTGCATTCGAGCAGCTTCACGATCTCTTCGGCCGCCCGCGGCATAAAGTCCAGGCTGCGCGGGTCGGGCAGATGTTGCGGCACATACAGCAACGCCTGCTCCGGGTACTGAAACGGGCTGCTCACGATCAACTGACGCGCGTAGGATATCCCCAGCCGCTGCTGCACAAAATCGAACCCACCGCCCACCGCCAGCGTCGCACTCGTCAAGGTGACCGACGGCACTTTGTCAAATAGCTTTTCCGTCAACAACCCCGACACGTCAATGGGCGTCGCCTGCAGGAAAATCGCCCGATTCCGGCGTTCAATCCAGTAAACGTAGTCCGCCACCCCGCCTTCCATCCAACTCTTCAGGTTGTCCGAAAGCCCCCGTACCCGCGTCGCCAGCGGGATCACCTCGCCCAGGTTTTCTTTCAGTAACTGCAACTGCACATGCACCGCTTCGAGAGCGCTTAGCACGTCCATATATGCGTCGGCGTTGCGCTCGCGGAACTGGGCATGGTCGGCAAACCCACGCCGTCCATCCTGCGGCGGAAACAACGAGAAGAAGAAATTTGCCGTCTCCTCCATGCCCGCCAACATGCGGTCCAGCTCCGGCCGGCCCATCTCTTTCCGCCGGCACAACCCGGTGACGTCTCGCCGAATCTCCCCAAATTGCAGATTGCTCACCGACAGGCCAAAGTACTGCCCGGCCACGTCCTCAATCTCGTGCGCTTCGTCGAACACCACGGCTTCATAGTCCGGAATAATGCTCCCGAACTCGCCTTCCTTAATCGCTAAGTCAGCGAAGAACAGGTGGTGGTTCACGATGATAATGTCGCTCTCCGCCGCCGTCCGCTGCATCTGCGTGATGAAGCAGCGATCGAACTGTTGGCACTTCTGGCCGGTGCAAAGGTCGCGCCGTGCGTCGATCTTCGTCCACGCGGAACTCGTCTCCGGTAGCGTCTTAATCTCGGCCCGGTCGCCGTGTTCGGACGTCTTCTCCCACTCGCGAATGATCTGGAAATCCGCCACCTCTTCGAGACCCGTCAGCACGGGCTCGTTCTCTGCGTCGTAGATCCGCTGCCGGCACGCATAGTTAGTCCGGCCCTTCATGTAACACACCCGCAGCTCCTGTTCGAAGTGCTGCTGCAGAAACGGAATGTCTTTGAAGAAAAGCTGCTCTTGCAGGTTCTTCGTCCCCGTCGAAATCACGACCCGTTTGCCCGAAAAGATCGCCGGCACGAGATACGCGAGCGTCTTCCCGGTTCCGGTTCCCGCTTCGACCAGCAGGTGCCGCCGATCCGCCAACGCCGTCTCTACCGCCTCGGCCATCTCCAACTGCCCGGCCCGGTACTCATAGTTCGGATGCCACTGCGAAAGAGTGCCGTTGCGCGAAAAAAACTTTCGCACCGACAACGATCGCGTCTTTTCCGGCGTGACGTTCAACTCTTCAGTGTATCGGCCAGCGCGGCGAACAGGGCGCGGTGCGGCGGATGCGTCGCCACCAGGTCCTCCGGATGCCACTGCACCGCCACCGCAAATCGCTTCCCCGGCATCTCCGCCGCCTCAATCAAGCTGCCCGCCCGCGCCGTCACCACCAACCCCTCGCCCAACTCGTCCAACACCTGATGGTGCCGCGAGTTGACTTCGAAATTCGTCTCCCCCGTCACTTGCGCCAGCAGCGAGTCCGGCTCCACGTCCACCGTATGCATCACGTTCCGATGGTCGTCCACATGCTGCTTCAGCGTGCCGCCGCAAGCGACGTTCAAAAGCTGCATGCCCCGGCAAATCGCCAGAATCGGCAGATCCCGCTGCAACGCCGACCACGCCACGTCGAGTTCATAAACGTCGCGGGCCGGGTCCAATTCGCCCAACTGCACGTCTGGTTCCTGGCCGTAATGCGCCGGGTCAATGTCGTTCCCACCGCACAAAACCACGGCGTCGTATTCGTCCGCCCCCGGCCCCACGGGCTCCAGGCCGACACTGCGCACGGCGTCGTAATACGGCTGCACCCTGTGCGCGTAAGCGTCGCTGTAGGTGAGTAAAACGCGCTTCATTTCTCGTCCGGAGCGATGATGCTGCTCACCTCGGCATCCCGCACCCCATACACTCTTTTCACCACCCGGCAGATCTCCCGGCCCAACCGCTGGGGCTGCTCTCCTTCCGGTAGGTCCACCACCACTTTGACGTAAATCTGCAACTGCGGCATAAAGCCCATGATACTCTGGCCCTAATGCAGCGCCGAAATTTCCTTGCCGCCGCGGCCCCCGTCTGGGCATATGCCCCCGCCGCCCAAGCAGCCCCCGCCCACCGTTACCGCCTCCGCTACGCCCCCCACGTCACCAGCCGCGATGTCTCCTACGAACGCCAACTCGAAGTCTTCGCCGAGCAAGGCTTTACCGCCTTCGAGTTCAACGGCCTACCGAAACTGAAAGACTCGGAAATCATCGCTCTTGCCAAAACCAAAGAGCGCCTCGGCCTCGCTATGGGCGGCTTCGTCATGAACCGCGGCGGTTGGAAACCCAGCGCTCTCGTCGAAACTAAATTCCACGCCGACTTCCTCGCCGACGTCAAACGCGCCGTCGAAATCCATAAAATCATCGGCAACGAATGCGCCACCGCCACCAGCGGTCTCGCCATCGACTCGCTCAGCTACACCCAACAAACCACCAACTGTATCGAGGCCCTGAAACGAGCCGGTGAGATCGTCGAAAAAACGAAAATGGTCATCGTCTTGGAACCGCTCAATGTCCGCGTCGACCACGCCGGCTACTTCGTCGTCACGTCCAGCCACGGCGCCGAGATCATCGCCAACGTCAACCATCCCAACGTCAAGCTACTCTTCGACATGTATCACCAGCAGATCTCGGAAGGGAATCTCATCAACCACATTCGCCAGCACTACGCCCAAATCGGCTACCTGCAGGTAGGCGACGTCCCGGGCCGCAAAGAGCCCGGCACCGGCGAAATCAACTATCAAAACGTGTTCAAATCCATCCACGCGCTGGGCTATAAGGGCATCCTCGGCATGGAGCACGGCTGGACCAAGCCCGGCATCGACGGCATGGTGGAAGGCTTTGCCCAATATAGGAAAGCGGATAGCTGGACGTGAGCTGCCCCCTCTGCCGCGTCCGCAAGCCCAAGCGCCCCTGCCCCGCGCTCAATGCCGATATCTGTTCGCAGTGCTGTGGTGAGGGCCGGGAACACACCATCTCCTGTCCCCTCGATTGCAGCTTTCTGCTCGAAGCCCGCGAGCACGAAAAACTCGTCCCCATGACCGCCGCCGAGTCGCCCCACCCGGACGTCGAAGTTACGGAAAACTTTCTACTCCAATACCAGACCCAGCTTATTCTGCTCACGAACGCCGTCTTTGTCAGCGCCGTCAGCGCCGGTAACGCCTGCGACCCCGATATCCGCGCCGCCCTCAACTCCATCATCCTCGCCCGCTGCGAACAACCTGTTCCCGACTCCTCGCTCCAAGCCCAAAGCATTGTCGTCCACTTCGGTGAAAACCTCGACAAACTCCGCCGGGGCCTCACCGACGACGCCCGCGCCCGGTTCTGGAACGACGCTGTCCTGCTCCAACTCCTGGTCTTTTTGCATCGTCTAGCCGTAGGGCGCGACAATGGAAGAAGCCGGGGACGGGCCTTTGCCGCCTTCCTCGAAGATCACTTCAAGAAGACCATGGGGAGCTAATGAACGACTTAGGAATCATTCTGTTCGGTCACGGATCGCGCGTACCCGAAGCCAACCAATCCGTGATGGCGGTCACCGAAGCCATGCGCGACCGCGGCGGCTACCCCCTCACCGGGACGGCCTTCCTCGAACTCGCCGAACCCGGCCTGCCCCAAGCCGTCGCCGCCCTCGTGGCCCAGGGTGCCCGCCGCGTCCTCGTCATCCCCTACTTCCTCACTCTCGGCATCCATCTCCGGCGCGACCTGCCCCGCATCGTGGAGGACCTCGAAGGCATCCATCCCGGGGTCACCATCCAAGTCACCGAACCGCTGGATGGCCATCCTGCGCTGCTCGATATCGTCATGGCCCGCACCGCCGCCGCCCTCGCCTAACTAGCCATGAAAGCTGAACTCCTCAACTCCGTCGCCCTTGCCCCTGAAATTCGCCAGTTCCAGTTCGCCGTCCCTGAAGTCGCCGCCCTTAAGTTTCTCCCCGGCCAGTTCGTTTCCCTCTCCGAGACCTTCGGCGAGAAGAAAGTCACCCGGGCCTACTCCATCGCCTCCCTCCCGGACGGCAGCAACACCTTCTCCATCTGCCTCAACCGCGTCGATGACGGCATCTTCTCGCCCCATCTCTACGCCCTTAAACCCGGCGAAACCGTCGATATGAAGGGGCCCCTCGGCGTCTTCGTCTGGAAACCCGAACGCGCCGACTCCGTCCTGGTCGCCACCGGCACCGGCATCGTCCCTTACCGGCCCATGCTCATCGAAGCCCTGCGCCATCAAGGGGCCACCGAAAAGTTCACCCTGATCTACGGCACCCGCCACCCGGAAAATCTGCTCTATGTCGACGAGTTCAGCGCCCTCGCCGAACAATACCCGAACTTCACATTCATCCCCACCGTCACTCGGCCCACCGACTCTTGGTCCGGTCCCACCGGCCGCGTCCAAGCCCATGTGCTCGCCGCTATTGGAGACCGCCGCGACATCCACCTCTACGCCTGCGGCCTCAAAGAAATGGTCGATAGCGTCCGGGAGATCGGCAAGGAACTCGGCTTCGACCGCAAACAGATCGTCTTCGAGAAGTACGACTAAGTAAGATAGAAGAACATGAGTTCGCGCTTCTCTATGGCCGCCGGCGGTGTCGGAATTACTTTCCTGGTTACCCTCGCCCTCGCCTTTGCTCTAATGCCAGGGCCACACACCCGTACGGACTATCTTGTCATCGGGGCCATCGCGACATTTGTCTCGATGTTCGTCCTCTTCTTCGTTCTCATCCACGGATGGGTGAAGGGTGGCCAAACCTTTTCGAAATCCCGGCGCCCCCGCAAGACCGACGACTAAGCGGACAGCACCCGTAGTTCCACCCGGCTGTAGATCTGTTGGGTCTGGTTCAGGTTCGCAAACGAAATCCCCGGCAACGCCGCCGACGCCGTCCCCGCCGCCACGCCCCACCGCACCGCCTCTTCAAACGGTTTGCCTCCCGCGATCGCCCAGGTAAATGCCGCCGCCAAGGCATCGCCCGCGCCAATCGGGCAGACCGCGTCAATCAACGGCGGCACCGCTTCCACGAGTACACTCTCCGTTGCGCCCACCGCCCCCCGGCTTCCCAGCGAGAGCACCACCCATTTCGCCCCCATCGCCACAATCCGCCGCGCCGCATCCTGAAAATGTTGCCGCGTGATCAGCGCCCGGTTCAACAGCCGCTCCGCCTCCGCCTGATTCGGTGCCACCGCCGCCGGCCCCACTTCCAGCGCATGCAGCAAAGCGTCGCCGTCGGTATCGAGGAGCGTCTGCACATTCCTCTGCTGCGCCTGCCGGATGATCCGCGCGTAAAAATCGGCCGGAACCCCCGGCGGCAAACTGCCGCAAAGCATCAACCAACGGGCCCCGTCCAGGTTCTCCACTACCGTCTTCTCAAACTTCGCCAACTCGGTCGCCTGAATCAGCGGACCCCGCTCATTCAACTTCACCGCCAGCCCTTGCTTGTCGACAATCGTCAGGTTGCCCCGCAGATTGTTCTTGATCTTGACGTACTCCACCGGGAAGCCTTCCTGCTTCATCAGCTCTTCAAAGCGCTTCCCGTTTTTGCCTCCGGACGCCGTAATCGCTTTCGTCTTGGCCCCAAACGAGTGCAGCACCATCGACGCGTTGATTCCCCGTCCGCCGGCCGTCTCATTAGTCGAAAGTATGTAGGCGCGATCTTCAAAAACCAAACGGTCCGCCTGGACGTTTTGGTCAATTGCCGGATTTAATGTCAGCGTGAGAATCAAACTCCTATTCTAAATCCTTTTCTCGAGAGCCACGCCCTCTTCAATTGAGATAAGTTAGAAGATGGGCTCTCGCTCTCATCTGCTCCCTTACGCCGCGCTCGGAGCCGTCTGCTTCTTCTGGGGCACCACCTATCTGGCCATTCGGATGGCCCTCGAATCGTTCCCGCCGCTCGTCCTGATGGCATCCCGGTTCCTGGTCTCCGGCTCCATTCTCTTGTTGTGGGCTTGGTACAAAGGCATAGCCTTCCCCACCGGCAAAGCCCTATTCCGCACGAGCTTCGTAGGCCTTATGCTCCTTGGGGTCGCCAATACCTGCCTCACCTATAGCGAAACGCTCATCCCCAGCGGCCTGGCCGCCCTCTTCCTTACCACCGCCCCCTTCTGGCTTGTCGGCCTCGAAGCGCTCGTCCCCGGCGGCGATAAGCTCACCTGGGCCACGACCGTCGGGCTCGCCATCGGCCTATGCGGCACGGCGCTGCTGGGCCCCGGAGGCCTCGCCATGTCCGCCGCCGTCGGCTCCGGCTTTCTCATTCTCCAAGTCGGTAGCCTCTTCTGGAACGCCGGGTCCATCCTCCAGCGCCGCTGGAAAACCGAAACCCACCCCGTCCTCACCGGCGCCATTCAGCAAATGGCCGTCGGCTTGGTGTGCCTCGTCTTCGCCGTCGCCCTGCCGCAAAAACCCATCCACTGGACGTGGAACGGCGCAGGCGGCATCGCCTGGCTCGTCACGTTTGGTTCCATCGTCGCCTACAGCGCCTACATCTACGCGCTTGAAACCCTGCCCATCTCGCTCGTTTCCATCTACACCTACATCAACCCCGTCGTCGCCGTCAGCCTTGGCAGCCTCTTCTACGACGAACCCTTCGGCTTCAAGGAGCTAACCGCCATGGTAGTGATCTTCCTTGGGGTCGGCATCGTGAAACGCTTTAGCCATCCTTCTCAAACACTTTTGCCGCCAACACCCCGCCCAGCGACGGAAGAATCGTCGTAACCCCGAACAGAATCGCAATCACCAGCAAAATCAGCAAAGCAAAGCTCGCCGGCTGTTTCATCACTTCCACCGCCTGGTCGATCCCCGGATCGTTCCCGCCATTTAGTCGCATCTGTTCGGTCCATGCGCTGATCAAGTCTCCATTCGACGAAATCGCCACCATCGCCATCGTTAATACGACTAGCGTCAGCACAAAGGCGAACACGCCGGTAATCCAGCCAATCCGCGCGCCGCTTTTGACGGTCATCGGCTGCCCGGTCCATCGGCGATAAAAGACCACCGAAAGAAAACCGCCCGCTACCAGAATCACCACCCGCCACAACAGCGCCGCCGCAAACGGCAGCGGCACCGTCGAGAAGAAGAAAATCAGCGAAGCCGTAAACAATGCCGCCCGAATCGCCTTTCCGTTATGGAAGTCGATGGGCAGTGCGGCTTCCACCAACAAC
>JBKJLJ010000774.1:0-8190 GCA_046597015.1 Bryobacteraceae bacterium | reverse complement strand
GCTCGCTGTTGGGTCGCGTCGATGCCGGCGGGGTTCTTGAGATAGAGAATGGGGTCGCCGGTGCTGCGGAAGGGGGTGCCGGTGTAGGTGGTGGGCAAGAAGCCGCTCGAGAAGTTATCGGAGCCGCCGCTGGCTCCGGAACCGGAGCTGAGGACGACGAAGCCGGGGAGATTTTGCGACTCTGAGCCTAGGCCGTAAGTGACCCAGGAGCCCATGGCGGGGCGGCCGACCTGGTTGTGGCCGGTGAAGAGTTTGAGCTGACCGGGATGGTGGTTGAACTGGTCGGAGTGCATCGAACGGACGAAGCAGAGGTCGCCGGCGATGGAGGCGGTGTGGGGAAGTACATCCGAGATGTCCATGCCCTGGGGGCCATATTTCTGGAATTTCCGGGGGCTGCCGAGGATGGTGGCCGTGGGCTTGATGAAGGCTAGCTTGAGGTCCTTCGTGAGGGACGGGGGGAGGCTTTTGCCGTGCCACTTTTGGAGTTCGGGTTTCGGATCGAACAGGTCCATTTGGCTGGGGGCGCCTTCCATGAAGAGGAAAATGACCCGCTTGGCTTTGCCTCGGAACTGGGGCGGGCGGGGGGCCATGGGGTCGACCGTGGCACCGTAACCGTCTTGATGGAGCAGGTGTTGCAGCGCGACGAGGCCGAAGCCGCTGCCGAGGGATTGAAGAAACGTTCGCCGGTGGGTCATGGTGCTTTATTCCCGGGTAATGAATTCGTCGAGGTTGAGCAAAATGCTGGCCATCAACGTCGTGTTATTTTCAGCGACGAAGCGCTGGAGGCGGGTTCGTTCGGCGGCAGTGGGGAGGCGCTGGAGAGCGAGCTCAAAGGCCTCGTCGATAGACTTGGCTCGTTGACCGAGGCGCTCGGCGGCTTCGAGGAAGACGGGGTCGTTGAGGAGATTCAGGGCCTGCAGGGGCGTGTTGGAGCGGGTTCGGCGGCAGGAGGCGGTTGTGGAGCGGGGGGCGTCGAAATTCGACAGTAGCGGATATGGCGTCGTGCGTTGATAGTGGATGTAAACACCACGGCGGTAGCGTTCGGTGCCGGGGCTGACCTGCCATTTGGTGCCGGAGGAATAGCCGAGGCTGGAGACGCCGTCGGGCTGGGGCGGCTTGATACTGGGGCCGCCGACCTTGGTGTCGAGCAGGCCGGCGACGCGGAGGGCGGCGTCGCGAATTGCTTCGGCAGGCAGGCGCAGGCGCGACTGGCGAGCAAGGAGCCGGTTTTCGGGGTCGATGTCCTTGAGCTCCGGCCGGGCTTGCGAGCTTTGCCGATAGGCGGCGGAGAGGACGATTTCGCGGATGATGGCCTTGCGGCTCCAGCCCCGCTCAACGAACTCGGCGGCCAGCCAGTTCAGCAACTCTGGGTGGGACGGGCGGGAGCCCATGAGCCCGAAATCTTCGGCGGTTTTGACGATGCCGGCGCCGAAGAGTTCCTGCCAGATGCGGTTCACGGTGACGCGGCTGACGAGGGGGTTTTCAGGGGCGGTGAGCCAGTTGGCGAGGTCGACGCGGCTGGCTAGGCCGTTCTGCTGCGCGAGGGGCGGGAGGAAGCTGGGGGCGTCCGCCGGGACCGGAATGCCGAGGGATTTGTAATCGCCGCGGACGCGAAGGTAAGACTGGCGCGGGGCGGCGTTTTCGGCCAGGACGTAGGCCTGGGTGAGGGAGGGATATTGCTCTTCGAGCGCCTTCAGCTTTTTATCCAGTTCATCGAACTTCACCTTCTTATACGCGGGCTGACCGATGGCGAAGTGGTAGTTTCGGATGAAGTGATTTTCGAGAATCAGGCGATCGCGGTCGGTTCGATCCGCGGGTTTTTTCCGCATAATGCGTTCGCCATCTCCACTTTCGGTGAGCTTGAGGAGGCAGTCCCAGGCGAGATCCCAATCGGTGCGTTTGCCGGGTTCGGCGGCGGCCTTGAGCATATCCTGCTCCCAGGCAGGTTGGAGCTCGCGGACCTTGTACTCGGCGAGGAGGGCTTCCCGCTTGGCCTCATATTCCGCGGTGCGGACGCTTTTTTCGCCGGGTAAAGGGGCGTCGATGTCCTCCTCTTCGGCGTTGTCGAAGAAAGCGTATAGAGAGTAAAAATCCTTCTGCAGGGTGGGGTCGTACTTATGATCGTGGCATTGAGCGCAGCCCACGGTTAGGCCGAGCCAAACCGAGCCAACGGTGGAGGCGCGGTCCGCCATCGTTTCGAATCGGAACTGTTGGTTGTCGATGCCGCCTTCGCGATTGGTAAGGGTATTACGATGGAATCCAGTCGCGACGCGCTGTTCGGTGGAAGCGTTGGGGAAGAGGTCCCCGGCGATCTGTTCGCGGGTGAACTGATCGAACGGCATATCCCGGTTAATGCTATTGATGACCCATTCGCGCCAACGCCAGGCCCAAGGACGCACCCAATCTTTTTCGTAGCCGTCGGAGTCGGCGTAGCGGGCTTGGTCGAGCCAGTGGCGGGCCCATTTTTCGCCGAAGTGGGGAGAAACCAGGAGGCGGTCCACCTGCTTGGCGTAGGCTTCGGGGCTGGAGTCGGCAACGAACGCGTGAACTTCTTCGGGGGAGGGTGGAAGACCGATGAGGTCGAACGAGAGGCGGCGGAGGAGTGTGGCGCGGTCGGCCTCCGGCGACATTTTAAGATTCTCTTTGGCGAGGCGTTGGGTGACAAAGGCGTCGATGGAGCCGATAGGTTTAGTGAAGCTTTGGAAGGCCCAGTGGCGCGACTGGGTTCGTTTCGCAGCCGCCTTTAGCGTGGCGGGGAACTTCGCTCCGCCGTCGATCCAGGAGGCGATGAGGGCGCTTTCCTCGGGGGAGAGGCCCTTCGAGCCCATCGGCATGGCGGTGGGGCCGGGCTTGCCAGCGACGCGGAGCCATAAGCTGCTGGCGGCGCTTTGACCGGGGACGATTACCTTGCCGCTGTAGCCGCCCTGGAGGGCCGCCTCGGCGTCATCGAGACGCAGGCCGCTCAATTGCTTGGATGGCCCGTGGCACCCGTAGCACTTGGCCTTGAAGATGGGCTCGACTTGGCTATATTCCGCCGCGTAAAGCCCGCCTCCGATCAGAAGAACAAAAGATAATCGCACAACTTCATTCTAGGCCCCGCCGCCATCCGCGGTGGCTTCGCGATAAGACCAAGCCCCGACCGTGAAGTCGCGATTCATCCGGGCGATGTTTTCGAGCGAAATATGCTTGGGGCAAACGGCTTCGCAAAGGCCGATGTTGGTACAACCGCCGAAGCCTTCTTCGTTGGCTTGGTTGACCATTTTCACGGCGCGATCGTAGCGTTCAGGCTGACCCTGTGGGAGCAGGCCGAGGTGGGATATCTTGGCCGAGGTAAAGAGGGAAGCCGATGCATTGGGGCAGGCCGCGACGCAGGCTCCGCAGCCGATGCACGTCGCCGCGGACATGGCGCGGTCGGATTCCTTCTTCGGCACCGGGATGGCATTCCCATCGGGAGCGCTGCCGGTAGGGATACTGACGTAGCCGCCCGCTTGAATGATGCGGTCGAACGCGCTCCGGTTCACGACGAGATCCTTGATGATGGGGAAGGCAGCGGCGCGCCAAGGTTCGATGAACAGTTCGTCGCCGGACTTGAACTCCCGCATATGCAACTGGCACACGGTAGTGCCGCCGCGGGGGCCGTGGGCTACGCCATTAATGACGAAGCCGCAGGAGCCGCAGATGCCTTCGCGACAATCGTGGTCGAAGGAGATGGGGATCTCGCCTTTGCCGATCAACTGCTCATTTAAAACATCGAGCATTTCGAGAAACGACATATGCTCACTAACGTTATCGAGTTGGTACTTCACCATCTGGCCGGCGTCGGCGGGCGACTTTTGCCGCCAGATGTTGAGGGTCATCTTCATGCTACTCATGGCTATCTTCAATCCCCTACTTGTAGGACCGCTGCGACGGGTGGACGTACTCAAACGTCAGCTTCTCTTTATGGAGGACCGGGTCCTTACCTTCGCCGGCGAACTCCCAGGCGGCGGCGTAAGCATATGCTTCGTCATCGCGTTGGGCCTCGCCTTCCGGGGTTTGGTACTCTTCGCGGAAGTGGCCGCCGCAGCTCTCTTTACGATCGAGCGCGTCGATACACATCAGTTCCCCGAGCTCGATGAAGTCGGCAACCCGGCCGGCCTTTTCGAGGGACTGGTTTAGTTCGCCGTCGGAGCCGAGGACATTGACGTTGGTCCAGAATTCGGCCTTCAGCGCCCGAACTTTGGCGATGGCTTCGGTGAGACCCTTTTCGTTGCGGGCCATGCCGCAGTAGTCCCAAATGATCTTGCCGAGTTCGCGGTGGAAGCTGTCGACGGTGCGTTTGCCTTTGATCGAGAGCAACTTCTTGATGCGTTCGCCGACTTCAGCCTTCGCGGCGAGGGCAGCTGGATGGTCGACCGAAACCTTTTCGAGTTTGGTGGAGGCGAGGTAGTTGCCGACCGTATAGGGGATAACGAAGTAACCGTCGGCGAGGCCCTGCATCAGGGCGCTGGCTCCGAGGCGGTTGGCTCCGTGGTCAGAGAAGTTGGCTTCGCCAAGAACGAAAAGGCCCGGGATGGTGGACTGGAGTTGGTAGTCGACCCACAGGCCACCCATGGTGTAGTGGATCGCGGGGTAGATGCGCATCGGCACTTCGTACGGGTTTTCGCCGGCGATGCGTTCGTACATCTCGAACAGGTTGCCGTACCGTTCGGCCACGGCACTTTGGCCGAGACGTTTGATGGCGTCACTGAAATCGAGGTAGACGCCGAGGCCCGTGGGGCCGACGCCTTTGCCTTCGTCGCACATGCGCTTCGCGGCGCGGCTGGCGACGTCGCGAGGGACCAGGTTGCCGAAGCTGGGGTAGGCGCGTTCGAGGTAGTAATCGCGCTCTTCTTCGGGGATAGTTTGAGGCGATCGGGTGTCGCCGATCTTCTTGGGCACCCAGATGCGACCGTCGTTACGGAGCGATTCTGACATCAGCGTCAGCTTCGATTGGTAGTCGCCGCTAACCGGGATGCAGGTGGGATGGATCTGCGTAAAGCAAGGGTTGGCGAACAGGGCGCCGCGTTTATGAGCACGCCAGATCGCGGTAGTGTTGGAGCCCTTCGCGTTGGTCGATAGATAGTAGACGTTGCCGTATCCGCCGGTGCCAACTATTACGGCGTCGGCGATATGGACCTCGGTTGCCCCGGTGAGCAGATTGCGCGTGACGATGCCGCGGGCGCGACCGTCGATGACGATGAGATCGAGCATTTCCGTGCGGGTGTGCATGTCGACCTTGCCGAGCGAGATCTGACGTTCGAGCGACTGGTAGGCTCCGAGAAGTAGCTGCTGCCCCGTCTGACCGCGGGCGTAGAAGGTTCGGGAGACTTGGGCACCGCCGAAGGAGCGGTTGGCGAGCGTTCCGCCGTACTCGCGAGCAAAGGGGACGCCTTGGGCGACGGCCTGGTCAATGATATTGACCGAGATCTGGGCCAGCCGATAGACGTTCGATTCACGGGCGCGGAAGTCGCCGCCTTTGACCGTATCGTAGAAAAGCCGGTAAATAGAGTCGCCGTCGTTTTGATAGTTTTTGGCGGCATTGATTCCGCCCTGCGCGGCGATGGAGTGAGCACGGCGAGGGGAATCCTGGAAGCAGAAGCACTTCACGTTGTAACCGAGTTCGGCGAGACTGGCGGCAGCGGCACCGCCCGCGAGTCCAGTGCCGACCACGATGACGTGGTATTTTCGCTTGTTCGCTGGGTTGACCAGCTTCATATCAAACTTGCAGTTATCCCACCGCTGTTCGATAGGTCCGGCGGGGATCCGAGGATCGAGTTCCATAGATTATTTAACCAATCCAGAGAGAATCGCGAGAGGAATCGAGATGTTCCCCGCGGCGATAAGAAATGCGAAGGCTTTTGCGCCGAACTGCAGGCGCGGAGTGTAGCGCGGGTGGTTCAACCCGAGCGATTGGAACATGCTCCAAACGCCGTGGTAGAGATGCATGCAAAGCATGGCCATTGCCACGATGTAGAAGGCTGAAACGTACCAGACAGAGAAGCCCTTAACGACATTGTCATGCACACTAAGGTACTTGTAGTCCGGATGCACGGAGCCTGTAGTGAAGTGCAAAAGGTGGTAGACGATGAAAAACCCGATGATTGGGCCGCTCCAGTACATGGTCCGGGAAGCGTAGGTGCTCTTGAGCGGGTTCTGCTTCACGTAGCGAACCGGGCGGGCGGCGTTAGAGGCTGACGCCAGTTGGATGGCGGACCAGATGTGAAGTCCGACACTGGCGAGCAAGACGAGGCGAACGCCCCAGAGCAATTCTTCGCTGGAATGGAGCAAGGCTCCATATTTGTCGATGGCGTAGACGCCGTTTTCCCCTACCGGCAGATAAATCTGCAAGTTGCCGGCCATGTGACCGAGCACAAATCCAACCAAAATCAGCCCCGTTACAGCCATTACAACTTTCTTACCCACGGGGGCTTCGTAGAAGCGCGAGACGCGCGCCAAACCACTTGCCGTAGCACTCATTGCGTTCTCATTATATGTGATTCCGGCTGCGGACACTTGTTGCAAGATTCCTCACGGACTCTCAACTTCCGGATTTCGACCTCCGATAAGCCTTACAAGGCGCCGAGATGCCCGTTGAAGATACCTCTACGCTGCTGGAGTGGACTCGTTAGTCGCCCCAAGTCCTTTTTTCTATTGATGCCGGAGGGAATAATCACTAAAGGGGACTCGTATCGCCGATGGGTGGCGTCGAGGCGATGCGACCGCTGTGGGTGTCAATATATTCTTCTACGACAAAGGGAATCGGCTTTGACCAAAACGTAGTGAGACCGTCGCGCTTCACCATCTGTACCTTGGTGTGTGACGAAAAAGTGTGCTTTTGGCACCACAGGCGTCGTAGTTTGGCCCGTTTAGGAACAACGTACTGCCTTTGAATGAATAGTTTAGCGATTGGCGCGTTACATGCACAGTCAATCTCATGAGTGGCACCGCCTATCGCAGCTTGTTCGGCCTAGTGTTTCTGGCCGGGCTTACGTTTGGGATCTTCACCGCCAGCGCCTTCTCGTGGAATGTCCCGGACGACACAAACGTAAACTCCCGCTATACGGTGGAACGGATCGACTTGTCTGGCGTGCCGGAGAGCAAGCTTTCCACCAGATTGCGGAAGGAGTTGCAGCAGCGGGTAGGTCAGAAGTTCTCCCCGGAGGCCTTTGCCCAGTTGGCGGGTCGAATTCGGGAGGAGTTGAAGGTTCGTCTGGTGGCTCCACGCCTGTTGCGGGGCTCTTCTTCCGAGCAAATTCGAGTCGTGCTGGAAGTTTCCGGCCGGCGGGTTGATGTGATCGGTTCGCCTTCGCGTTTGGCCTACCAAAGTCGGCAGGGTTTGACGGCAGATGTGAGGGCTGGAGTGAAGGGTGGCTACGTCGGGTTCGTTTCCGACGGGGACCAATTGATGGAACGGTTCACTGGGTTGAAAGCTGGCTATGCAAGATCGTTCTTCGATGGCCGGATCCGGCCTGGCTTCCATTTCCAATCTGTGCAGTCCCAGTTTCGTCCGAGGACTCTGACGATGGGGGCCGAGCCTTATCGGGGCTACCAGATTTACCAACCCGATGTGATTTTTACGCCTTGGCGAGGTGCTGATCGTGAGGAAGTTACGATCTCCGTCGGCTTTCGCCTCCAACGGTTCACAACTCCGTCCCCTGGAGTGAACCGCGAAGCCTCGCACGCGCTGGTAAATACTCTGCGATATCAGCGTGTGTGGGGTGAGGAATCTACCGGCGAGTCGACCGTCCGTGCCGAGTACGCGATACGCGCCGGCTTGGCGGGGCTCGCCTCAAGCTACCGTTTTACGCGGCATGAGGTTCAGGCCGGTCTGGACTGGGGCCGCGGGCGGCATGATGTTCGCCTATCGGTGCAGGGTGGCGGACTGACCGGTGACGCTTCTTTTTATGATCGGTTTGCTTACGGCAACACGACGACGCTGCGGGGATGGAGCAAGTTTGAGTTGGCGCCGCTGGGCGCGACTCGGGCGGTCGCCAGCACCATCGAGTACGGCACGCGGTTGCGCCGTAAGCTGATGATGGCGGCATTTGTCGATTCTGGATCTGTTTGGAACCAAAACTCGCGGGGAGCCGTCCGAAACTCTTCGGGCCTTGGGGTTCGCACTAAGGACGGATTTTACTTTTACGTCGCTGTCTCCTTTCGCTCGGGAAC
>JBKJLJ010000268.1:0-4629 GCA_046597015.1 Bryobacteraceae bacterium | reverse complement strand
GCCAGGGGCGGCGAGAGCGGTGTCAGCGAACGGACAGCCGGTAGGAGGGGGGCCACCACCGCCGCCGCAGGGCTTTTCGCAGGGGATGTTCCCGGGACTGGGCTCGAATCCGAATGTACCGACTGCGCCAGGACTGCCGGGCCCGTTTGCGCAACCAGGGGCGTATCCGAACGCGGCGGCGAATTCGCAGACCGGCGGGCAGTTGGCGCCGCAGCAGGTCCAGCAGCAGCAGGCGCAGCAGCAGCAGAACAGCGGTGTCTACACGGTAGGCGGGGGCGGCTACAGTGTGGGAGGAAGCTTTACGGCGACCCCGGCGAACAATGGGTCGCTGCGTTTGCCGGGGAGTGGTTCGACGAGTTTTGGGCCGCCGTTGACGGGTCCGATGACGGGCCAATCGCCGACCGGCATCAACGCGAATCCGGCTATGAACATGATCCAGAAGCTATTGACGACGCCGAACCCGCAGGGTTTAGCGGCGGCGATGGGGGCTCAGCAGACGCAGGGGTTGGGTGCGGGGATTATCGGGTTTGCGAGCAAGGTGGACCGGGAAGGGATCAAGATCTACAACGAGAAGACGAACTATAAGGAGTGGGAGTTCGTGTACGATCCGTCGAAGGAAGCGGGCGTGGGAGGGGCAGGGCAGATGGGCGGGCGGCCGCAGACTCCGGGGTTGCAGCCCGGGCAATCGCCGACTTCCATGCCGGGGATGATTCCGGGGATGAACCAGGGGTTGCAGAAGCGGTTCTAGCTTGCCGCTTCCAGTCGGCGAAACGGACGCGTTCGACGAGGGCCATGTGGGGAACGGTGAGCGCGGCGAGACCGACAAAGATGAGCTGACTCATTCTTGCTTCGAGGGAGACGCCGCCGGGCCAGGCCAAACCGAGACAGGCGATGAAGCCGACGGTGAACATGGGCAGCGCGGCCGCCAAGAGTAGGGACCTAGCGGGGGGACGTCCGGCGAAATCGAACGTCCGTAAGAGATGCCGGGCGCTGTGCATAGCGCAGAAGAAGATGGTGAACGCCCAGAGCGGCGGAGCGGCGACGGCGAGTAGGCTTACGGCCAGTAGTTCGAGAGAGGTCAATCGGCTGGAGCGCCAGACGATTTGAGCGGTTACGAGGAGGGCGATGAGCCATGGCCCCGAGATCAGTTGGAGGCCAGCGACAAGAGGCGTCGCTTGGTCGCTGGTGACGAGGAAGTGGAACAGGCGATCCACCTCGGAGGGATGAAGTAGGACGGGCAGCACGACGATGGCCCCGCCGTAGAGAATCCGGGCCACCAAGGGGGTTCCCGGCTGGGGATCGCCCGAAAAGTGAAGGGCCGAGATGACCAGGAAACCCGTCAGGAAGATGAGTGGAGCGGCTTGCCAGAGACCAATGACAAGGCCGATAGGGAGGAGGTAGAGAGCGACGAAGGCCAGCCATTGTTTGGGGCCCTTCACGCCATATAGCCTCTGGGCGTAGATGCCGTCGACTGCTCCGTGGGGCACGCCTAGTAAGACGATGAGAGCACCGAGGAGAAACAGTTCGTTTTGCGGGTTCTGCCGGTTGTCGGCGAGGCTCAAAAGGCTCACTAGGCAGGCCAAGGCAACGAAAGAATAGCCCTGTAGTTGGAAGGCTCGGGTCATCGCCATGACTCCTGCCAGAGGATGGCCTTGGGGACTTGCTGCAGGAACGGAAGGATGGGTAGGGCAGCGATGACGTTGGCGTAGTCGGATAGGCGGCCACGGCCACTGAGGAAGCGGATCATGCGGTGGCTCTGGGTGTTGGCGAAGAGGGAGAGGAAGATGCCGGGCGCCTTTTCGGGATGAGCTCGTAGGACGGAGAGGAAGAGATGGTCCATGGCGCGGAGGAGGAGGGGGTCTGCGGCGTGGCCTACCGCGGTTCGCCCTTCGCCCAACCTTTTGGCACAAGTGTCGGCCCAACGCTGAATCCGCTGGAAGGCGTAGCCCGTGCAGGGGCGGGCTGCGCCGGCGGTGAGTCCGACCTTAATGTAGTTTCGCTGGGCGGGCTGCGGGGTAGTTTGCAGGCCCATGGGAAGAATGCCTTCTTCGGCGCGGAGGACTTTGTACGGGGAGCCTTGCAGCCGGCGAGATATGGCTAGGGCCAGGTCCTTGGCTAAGGCGTCGCCGGGGAGCGGCTTTTGGCCGAACTCGGTGACTTCGATGAGGGCTCGATGGGTGGAGACGGGGAGGACGTAAGTGAATAAGATGCGAGTGGGGTCCGCCGTGGAGAAGTCCATGAGGTTGATGATGCTGGGGTCAAATACGGCGGCTTCGCACTCGATCTCCTGGCCGGAGAATGATTGCCAGAGCGTGGCTCCTCCTTCGGTCGGCTGGCCGCTGGGACGGGTGTCGATTACGGTTTTGGCCAGGCAGGTCCCGGCGGTGGTGTCGACTTGCCAATGGCTTCCGGCTTTCGTGGGCTCGCAGACCAACCGATGGCCGAGTTGAAGATCGGTGGCTGGGCAGAGGGTTAGCTGGTCGACGGCGTCCTGGTAAAAGACCTCGGCGGGGACCATTTGATAAGGGGTGTCACCGCAGTTGATGTTGGCCTGTCCTGCATTGCTGCGGACGGTCATCCTGGGCCAGCGGTGTTGGACCAAGCTTCGATGACGGGTTGCGCCGTCGTCCCAGAAGCACCAAGTTCGATCGTTGGTGTAGGCCGAACGCTGCTCTACGATTAAGGTCTGCGGGCAGCGCGGGCCAAGTTCAGCCAAACGAACAGCTAGACTTAAGCCCGCGCATCCACCGCCGAGAATGACAACGTCATAATGGGACTGCATTGTTTGGCCTTTGCGGGCTTCCTTGGGGAAGCCCGCGTTACCCGGGTCTTAACGCTGAGCTTCGAACTCCGATTTCCGCGCAGCGATCATGTAGATCAGTACGCCGAACATGGCTTTGGCTACGATGTCCGCCACGGTGTAGCCGACCTGGACGGCAGTAGTCGCGTTGCCGCCGGTGATTCCAAGCATGGGCAACACGAAGACGGCGGGGTAGAAGCACCAGGAGAGGATGGTGACCCAGCGGGCAATGTTGACAAGGCCGCGAGCCGATGCCGGCTGTGCGTCGATCGACGCCTTCAGGCCGACGAACAGGTCGGACACGATGATCAGGAAGGGGATCATCGAGAGCGACCACCAGAGCCAGCGGGTTCCGCTGTCCCCGGAAATTTCTCCGGGGTAACCGAGCAGCACCATGATTGCGGCCAGAGATCCTAATTTCGTGGCTTTTGCCATTGTTTCAGCGGGGGAGAGACGCATGACAAGGATCAACTCGATTAAGAGCAGAGGTACGGTGAGAAGCCAATCGACGTACCGGTAGGCGTCGTTGAAGGCGACTCCGGTCGGCTTGATTTGGCCGTTCAGCACGGAGAACGAGGCTTCCCACGAAGCAAAGATCCGCAAGTAGTGGTACATCGCGATGAGGGTGACGATACCGGTTATGGTGATGGCCGTCCTGTATACCGGTGCGACCTGCGACCGGTTCAGGAAAAAGAACGCTGTAGCTGCACCCATCACCGCAATGGCGAAGGAGAAAGCGTTGTATACGAGATGGAATTGACCGAGAGAGACGGGCTCCATAGTTAAAGCTCCTTTATCGACAAGGACTATGCTGCGCTCCGTGTCGATTCAATCAATTTGAAACGCTTGCAATCGTCGATTCCGCCGATCGGTCGTCAGGAGGGCCTCGGCTGGAGCAGTGCGGGCACTTCCTTGATCGCTTGCCAGGCGGCCATGGCGATGGCCATGACCAGGTCGTCGTGTTCCTGCTGATCACCGGAGGGCTGGAACTGAACTAGCTCGCGTTCCATGGCCGCGAAGCCGGGGGCGTCCTGATCCAGTTCGATGTGGCCGAGTTCGAAGAGCATCTTCAGGCTGTTGACCATGTCGGTACGGGGCAGGCTTTGGTAGCCGTCCTTGAGGTAGTTGGCCTTGTGGCCTCCGGTGAGGCAGATGGGGATGATCCGAGCGCGGTTTTGATCCTTCCGGATCAGTTCGACGATGGTGTGGCCGTTGCCGGTGGCGTCGATGAGCAGGGTGTCGGTCCGGGTCGGGTCGGCCGTGTTGGGGGCGAACTGTTGCAGAGTGCGCCGGACGAAACCGGGAATCTCTACGGTCTCGGTATCGATGGGCAACCGGGCGGAGTGCCGCAGGAGCAGCTTAGGATGCTCGGCGACCTTGTTGGTGGCGTAGTTCCGTTCGCCATACTGCCAGCGGAGTTCGAGGACGGCGAGGGCCGTATGGTCCTGCCGTTTGCCGAGGTCGAGGCCGACGTAGATCCGGGTCTTTTCGCGGAGCCGGAAGTGGATTTCGGCTGGGTTCGTTATGACTGCTTTCGTGATTTGGGCCCGGGTTAAGAGCTGAATTCCGGCGGTGATGAACTGGCAGAGATACTCTTGGGCGAAATATAGGTCGCCGAAGAGGCGGCGTTCGGAGGCGAGGAACTCCGGGGTGAAGCGAGGGCAGTCGTTGGCTGGGAGGGAGAATTTGGTGAAGCCGTTGGTGGGATCGTGCCAGAGGTCGGCGAAGCGGCCTCCGGTGCCGTAGGGGGTGGAGATGACCCAGAGGGTTCCGCCGCCGACGGCGAGGATGGGCGAGAGGGCTTTGAACATCTCTTCGGGGACGAAGGC
>JBKJLJ010000263.1:0-5616 GCA_046597015.1 Bryobacteraceae bacterium | reverse complement strand
CTATGCGGCTCGGTACGCCGACTACTTGGAACTGGGGCAGGACGCGGCGGCGGCGGGTTACCGGCCGGCGATGGTGGAATCACGGTCTGCGAGCGCCAAGGCTTTTTTTGAGGCCGGCGATTTTGCCAATGCCATCGCTTTAGACCCTCATTACGGGGCCGCCTATGCGCGGCTGGGCGACCATGTGAAGGCGCTCGAGGAGTACCGGTGGATCATGGATAACGGAAGGCTGGGGGAGAGTTGGTGGGAGGACGTGAGAGCGTCGCTACTGGCGGCGCCGACGGCTCTGGCGGGCGAAGCATTGTTGACGTCCTACGTCCGGCGGAACGGGGCGTATCGGACGGCGGAACTGGTGGGCGGGATGCCGGTGGACCGACTGGTTCGCTTGGCGCTGGTGGCGGCGGAGCCGGCGGAGTTTTTGATGGAGTTCGCGGGGCGGGAGCCGGCATTGCTGGAACGGGCCGAAGAGTTGGCCGAGCAGCGTTTGGCGAGGGCCGTGGGGGAGACGCGGGAGGTGGCGGCAGCGTCGCGGCAACGGATTCGGACTCGGCGGCTGGAATACTTAGTGAAGTCAAAGCAGTTTGGAGCGGCGGGGCAGTTACTGGCTCGATTTACTCCGGAGGAGTTACAGCAGGATTCGTATACGCTGCTGCCGCTGCGGGTACGCGTAGCGGCGAAGGCGGGGCAGTTGCCGGCGTTACTTGCAGAGTTGACGGATACGGAGCAGTTGCGCGGGGTGGCGGCGCAGTTGCGGGAAGAGGGCGACGCGGAGTCGGCGCGGCAGATTTTGTTGCTCGCGTATGAGCGTGAGTTGGCGGGGCCGAACCCTTCGGCGGGAAGCTACTTGGGATTGGCGGAGATTCAGCCGGCGCGGGCGGTGGAGCTGTTGGACCGGTTGGTGATGACGGTGGGGGAACCGTTTGCTTATCACGCGGCGGCGGCGGGGGTGTTGCTGGGGCAGAACCGGGGGGCGGAGGCGGCGCGGTACGCCGAGCCATTGGCGAAGGCGGCGCCGTGGAGCGCGGAAGCGCGGTTGTTGTTGGCTCGGGTGAAGGGTGATGAGGCGACGCTCGTGACGGTGGCGATGGACGGGCAGGCGGCCTACGGGACACGGCTGGAGGCGGCTCAGGCGTTGAATCGGCCGGTTGCGACGGGGGCGCGCGAGTTGGATTTGCTGGCGGGACGGGTAACTTCGGCGACCGAGGCAGAGCAGCCGTATATGGTAACAGCGCGGCTGAAAGCGGCGGCGGCGGCGACGGATGGGGCGGTGAAGGTTCGGTTGTTGCGGGCGGTGTTGGCGCTACAGCCAGACCAGAGGCTGCCGCTGTTTCGGGTGTTAAACGGGGCGCCGCTTTTGGCGTTGGCTGAAGACGGGAGCGTTCCGGCGGAGATGCGGGAGGCCGTGGGGGATGCCTTCGTGAAAGCAGGGCAGCCGCACCGAGCGGTGCTCTACTACGAGGGGCTGCCGGCCAAGCAGGCGGCAGCGCAGGCGGAGGTGGACCGGCGGATGAAGAACGAAGCCCGCCGGCCGTTGGTGCAGGAAGGGTTGGAACAACCGCATCCGGTGAAGCCGCGATTGCTGGCAGGTGCACGATGAAGATGAAACTGATGGGATTGGCGGTCTTGGTGGCGGTCGGGGTGTATTTTGCCCAACAGGCGACGCCGAATGCGGGGCTGCCGCGGTGGATGCCGGCGGGGGCGCAAGTCTATCTGGAGGCCAAAGATTTTGGGACCCTGCTGCGGGATTGGAACGGGTCGGCGGAGAAGCGGCAGTGGGTGGGCGGGGCGAACTACAACGTGTTTTCGAAGTCGCGGTTGTTTTTGCGGCTGGAAGAGGCGCAGGGGGAGTTTGCGACGGCGGCGGGGTTGCCGGTGGATAGCGGACTGCTGAATCAGTTAGCGGGAGGGGCTTCCGCGTTGGCGATTTATGACATTGGGAAGCTGGAGTTTTTGTACATCACGAAGCTGGCGGCGGCCCCGGCGTTAACTGCGTTGGCGGGGCAGTTTGCGAATCGGACGGCGGGGGGGACGACTTACTACGTGAAAGCCGACCGGGCGACACTGCGGACGGCGGCGTTTGCGACTAAGGACGGATGGCTGCTGCTGGCGACGAACGAAGATTACTTGGCGCGGGCGTTAGTGTTGATGGCGGGGCAGGCCAACGGGTCGCTGGCGACGGAGGGTTGGTATCAGCGGGCCGGGCAGAGCCAGGGAGAGGTGCGGATGGCGGCGAATTTGGAGTTGCTCGGGAAGAGCCCGCATTTCAAGAGCTACTGGGTGCAGCGGAATGTGACCGAGTTGGCGGCGTTTGAAGGGGCGATGGCGGATTTGACGCAAAGCGGGGGGAGTTGGGTGGAGAGCCGGACGATGACGCGGCGGCAGGCGGCACCAGCGGGCAACGGAGCGGCGTTGCGGGCGCTGGCGCGGGCGGTGCCGAATGATGCGGGCTACTACCATTTGGCGCTGGGCGCTCCTTCGGCGGCGTTGCTGGCGACGCCGGCGGGGGCGACGTTTCGGGAGGGGCAGAACGAGGAAGATTTAGAGACGATGATTGACGTGGTGCCATTTTCGGCGGCCGGAGCGGGGAACGAATCGGCGCTGCCAGGGGCGCTGCGGAACGCGACGGCGCACGTGGTGGTGAGAGGGACGCGGATGCAGCAGGACCAGGTGTTTGTGGCGCAGACGCTGGGGGTGGCGGTGGCTGGGGCGGGGAACTGGGATTTGGCGGCGATGCGGACTTTGCTGCCGGGGTACTCGGTGGCGCTGGCGGGGACGACGCTTTTTGTGGCGAACCATGAGCCTTTGTTGCGGGCGATGCAGGCGGGGGGTACGTTGACGGTGGGGGAGGAGCGGACGGTGTATTTGGCTTCGTTCCGTCATGCGACGGAGCGGGCGCGTTTGCTGCGTTTGGCGACGTTGATCGACCGGGCGGGGGCGACGCCGGCAGAGCAGCCGGAGCAGCGGCAGCCGGAGTTTTTCTCGGAGAACGTGGCGAGCTTGTCGCAGGTGCTCGGGCGGTTTCAGACGGCGACCGTGGCGCGGTTGGACCAGGGAGACAAGGTGACCGAGACGGTAACATACGCGTTGCGGCCATGAACACATTGCTCTATAGCATTGCGGAGATGCGCGTGCTGCGGGCGGAGTGGCCGGAGGTGGCGACGCCGGTGAGTCCGGGGAGTTTGGTGAAGCCGTTTACGGCGCTGGCGTATGCGCAGGCGCACCATTACTTTTATCCGGACCACTTTTGCCGGGGGGCGGCGGACCGGTGTTGGCTGGTAAAGGGGCATGGGAAACTGGGAATTCGAGACGCGGTGGCGTATTCGTGCAACCACTACTTCCGGCAGTTGGCGATGGGGTTGCCTGCTCATGCGACGGCGGCGTTACTGGGGCTGTTCGGGATTGCCGTGCCGGAGGCGGGGCCGGATACGCAGATTGGCTTGGGGACGGTCTGGCAGGTCAAGCCGGTGGAGTTGGCGTCTGCATATGCCGAGATGTTGAGCCGGCCGGCGGACCCGGGAATTTTTCCTTTGATTGACGGCATGCGGCGGGCGGCGCGGTACGGCACCGCGAAGGCTTTGGGGACGGGGTATCTGGCGAAGACGGGGACGGGGCCAAACGCGAAGTTCGACGGGGATGGGTACGCGGTGATTGCCTATCCGGAGGCGGCGCCGCGAGAGCTTGTTTTGTTGCAGGCGGTGGGGGTGACGGGGGCGAAGGCGGTGGAGATGTTCCGGCGATGATTGAGATTGCGATTTTCGTTCTGTTTCATCCGGAGAGACTGACTGTGAAGGCGGTCCCGGGGACGTTGCTGCGGGTGAATGAGATGACGATCGCCGGAGGGAAGGCGGTGGGCTTGCGAAAGGTGGGCACCGAGATTGACTGGTTTGCGGAGCGGGAGACGCGGACGGCGCGGGTCGTGAAATTCAAGGGCGATATGTTTGTCAGCGTGCCGGGAAAGATTGAGCGGCGGTATCGGGGGGCGTTGACGGTTACGCCGGAGTTGGGCGAGTTGCGGGCGGTGTTGACGGTGGACGTGGAGGACGCGGTGGGGGCGATCACGGAGGCGGAGTCGCCGCCGGGGGCACCGATGGAGGCGAAGAAGGCGCAGGCGGTGTTGGCACGCAGCTGGCTGATGGGGAACCGGGGCAGGCATAAGGGATACGATTACTGCGATACGACGCATTGCCAGGTGTTGAAAGACCCGATGCGGTCGGAGGCGGCGCTGGCGACACGGGGGGTGGTGTTGACGTACGAGGGGAAAGTGTTTGCGCCGGCGTACAGCGCGAGTTGCGGGGGGAGGACGAAGACGGCGCGCGAGGTGGGTTGGGGGGCGGAGCCGTACCCTTATTTCGCGGTGGATTGCGCAGTTTGTCAGCGGGATGAGAAAGAGTGGGAGAGGGCGTTGCCGGAGTTACCCGGAAAGGTGGGAGACGAGGGGGCTCGACTTGCTTTAGGGAGGAGATTCGGCTGGGATATTCTGCCTTCGAACAACTACGTTCTGACGGGGAACGTGGCGAAGGGGAAGGGGCTTGGGCACGGGGTGGGGTTCTGCCAGCGGGGGGCGGCGGGGTTGAGCGAGGGGTTTGATCAGCTGTTGCGGCGGTATTTGCCAAACACGGCAGTGGGGGTAGCGCGCTAGCTGGGGAGCAGAGTTTTGCGGAGCCAGTCCAGGGACTGGATGACGGCAAGACTGCGGACCCGGTGGCGGTCTCCGAATAGTTTCAGCTTGCGGACATGGACGCCGGTCGGGGTCGCAAGACCCGCGTAGACGAGGCCAGATTGATCTCCTTCGGCGTAGCCGGTTAGGCTGAGAGCGTATGTCGCTCCGGTACGTTCTTGGGCACCTTGCGCCATGGCGACGGCTACTGGTTCGGAGACGGCGGTGTGCTCTGCCAGGACCGCGGGGTCGACGCCGAGGAGTCGGGTCTTCATGGCGTTGGTATAGGTCTGGAAGCCTCCGACGTAGTAGGCGCTGCTGCCGGATGTCTCTGTGACCCGGGCGCCAAGAAGGCCCGCTGTGAGGCTCTCCGCCGTGGCCAGGGTTGCGCTGTGCTTCAGGAGCAAGCGGCCCACCGACTCTTCGAGGGTGGCTCCATCGTCGCTGTAGATACGGTCTCCGAGCAGAGCGACAATGGGGTCGGCGACGGCGGCGAGCAGGGCTTCGGCTTCGGGGTCGGCGTCGGTACGGGCGCGGAAGTGAATATGAACGTCGCCGGGGGCGGCGAGGATGGTGGTGACGGGGTTCGTGTACTGGGTATAGATGGGGGCGATGAGGGCGTCGAGGTCGCTTTCGCCGACGCCGGCGACGCGGTACCAGCGGGTGCGGATCACTGATGTAGGAACCAGCGAACGCAGACGGGGCAAGATTTGATCCTGCACCATCGGCTTGAGTTCGCGGGGCGGGCCGGGGAGGAGGGCGACGAACTTGCCGGGGGCGGGCGCGAGCCAGAGGCCAGGGGCCGTGCCGTTGGGGTTGGGAAGCACTTCGGCACCGGCGGGGACGTTGGCTTGGCGACGGTTGTTGTCGCTGGGCGTGCGGCCGAATTTGGAGAAGCGGTCGATGACGGCGGTCCAGATGGTGTCGTCGAAGTGCTGGGTGAGGCCGAGGGCGGCGGC
>JBKJLJ010000236.1:0-4882 GCA_046597015.1 Bryobacteraceae bacterium | reverse complement strand
CGTCAAGCTCACCGCAGACGGCACCGTCAAAGTCCTCGACTTCGGCCTCGCCAAATCCACTGAGCGCGCCCCGGCCGCAAGCGCCCCGGCCTCGGCCAACTCACCCACCCTCACCCTGCACGCGACAGAGGCCGGCTTCATTCTCGGTACCGCCGCCTACATGGCTCCCGAGCAGGCCGCCGGCAAATCCGTCGACCGCCGGGCCGACATCTGGGCCTTCGGAGTCGTGCTCTGGGAACTCATCACCGGACGCCAGCTCTTCGCCGGCGAAACCACCAGCCACATCCTCGCGGCCGTCCTGAAGGACCCGGTCGACCTCAGCCCCATTCCCGAAGGCCCGGCCCGCACCCTCATCGCCCGCTGCCTGGATCGCAATCCAAAGACCCGCCTCGGCTGGATCGGCGAAGCCCGGGCCATCCTCGACTCGCCCCCACCGCCGCGGCCGGTAACAACGAAGCGGGTAATGCTCCCGTGGGCGCTGGCGGCGGCCGTGTGCGCCGGCGCGCTCGGGTTCAGCCTGCTCTGGCGGTCGTCCCCTCGTACCACCGATGCGCCCTTTCTCGCGCTCGAAATCGATACTACCGGTGACGCCCAATATCCAGCCCTTTCGGCCGATGGCCAGTTCGTCGCCTATGTTCTGAACCGGCAAATCGTGGTCCGGAACCTGCGCGACCACACCACGCGCACCCTAAGCAATACCGAAGACGGTACCCAGCCGTTCTTCTCCCCCGACGGTCGATCGCTGGCCTTCTTTGCCGAACGCCAACTGCGGATCGTCTCTCTTGACGGCGGCGGAAGGCGTACCCTCTGCGATGCCGGGTTTTTCTCCACTCGAGGAGGAGCCTGGGCGCCGGACGGCACCATCTATGCCACCCGCGATTTCGGCCGTGACCTGATCCGGGTATCGCCTGACGGCACCCGGTGCGAACAAATTTACAAAAGCACCGATGCAACTCGCTTAGCGGCCCCGCAAGTCCTGCCCGATAGCAGCGTGCTGTTCAGCACTGCCGAACCCGAGGCCATTTACATCCTGCGTGCGGGGGCGGGCAGCCCGACGAGGTTCCTGGCCGATGCAGGTGCCGCTCGTTACCTCCCAGCAACGGGAGAGCTGTTTTACCACCGACGCGGGACCGTCTACGCCGACAAGTTCGACTGGAAACGACTGGAACTCATGGGCAAGCCCGTCCCTGTGCTGGACGGCCTCAAGCCCGCTCTGCGCGCCGCGCCTTACGTCAGTTTCGACATAGCAGGTTCGTCCGGCACGTTGGTGTACCGGCAGGGCAACCTCGTCGATCAAGTTATCTCCTGGCTCGACGGAGATGGAACGGCTACTCCGGTCATTGCTGAGACAGGATATTACCAAACGCCCCGGCTGTCGCCGGATGGCAGGTGCTTCGCGTATCGAGACGGAAATGCGTCAGGCCGGCTGATGATTTACGATTTCGAGAGACGCAGTTCACAGCCCGCCGTGGCGCTCCAAGCAAATCAGGACTTCCCTGTCTGGAGTCCCGACGGAGAATCGCTGGTGTTCCGATGGTCCGGTGTCGGGCTCGCAAGTCTCAATCTTCCTACAGGAACCTGGAAGACGATCCAAAGCGGCCCCGCAATCGCCGGATCGTTCTCGCCGGACGGCAACTTTCTTGTCGACTCGGACACCAGCTCCGCGCAGCGACTGGTGCGCGTGCACGGGGTCCGTAAAGCAGGTGCCGCACTCGAATACACGCCGCCGGCGAATCTCTTTCGCCTTCCAGGCAGCCAGAGCATGCCTGTCGTTTCACCCGAGGGCAAGTGGATTGCGTTGTCCTACGCATTGCCCGACCCGAAGATCGTCGTCGCTCCGTTTCATCCCGGAGACATCAGCTCAGAGCAACCGGTACAGGTGTCGGCAGACAAAGGGAACCACCCCCGCTGGGGCGGCAACGGGGAGTTGTTCTACGAGGATCGCCGCCAGATCTGGGTGGTTCCTTCGACGGTCCAGGCTGGCCGATTCGTGCCCGGAAAACCCCGGCTTTTCTCCGCCCAGCTCGTGGCCGCGTCAGATTCCCAACCCGTATTCGACATCGCCAGCAACGGCAAGCGCGCGCTCGCGATCATAGACGCGGCTCAGCCAAAGCCCGAAACGCATCTCCGCGTCCTCGTTAACGTCACTGCGGAGACGGAACGCCGAAGAGCAGCCGGTCAAAACCCATGATCTTCTCCACGATCACTCATTACCGCTTCAACCGCATGCTCGCCGGAGTTGGAAGAATTCCAGAAACTGTAGACGAAAAACTAGATGTACCGAATTCGATTTGGGAGATCGGGACTCGCGGGTGTCCTGCTACTGTGAATCGCTAATCTCGAGCAAGCACTTCTCGGCCTTTCGTGCTTATCCCCCTCCGTCGCATCCAACGGAGCAGCGCAAGGCCCGGTTCGGCCTCACCCGTGGAATCCACCAACCAAGCGCGCGCGTCAGCAAGCAAACTCGCAAACAGAGCGCGGCCTTTCTGACCAAGCGCAAGGTCGGATCCGGCACCCCGCCGCCGTTTGCCACACCACCCGAACCTCTGACGGCGAGTAGGAGCATGTTCAGGAGGCGAAATGCCTCTCTCGCGCTATTCGATTCCTTGCCGGCGAAGTAGACGAAGGATGTTTTGAGAGCCATGAACGACGCGTACGATTTCAACCCCGTTTGCCAGAGGACGGTAGAGGATCACAATTCTCTCGAAGCCCGTCACGACAAACATGCGCAGCCCCTTTAGGTCGCGATCCCGAAGCTTTGGGCTCCACCCCATCTCCGGCTGACTGGCAAGAAGTGAAAAAGACAGATGCGCTGAAACTAGGAATCGATGGCCAAGTTCGGGGTTTGCTTCTATGGCGTAGTGAAATGCTTGATCGTCCAGATCCCGATCAGCCCTGGGGCGGACGAGATACTTCCCTTTGCTCACCGGGTGCCAGTGTGCCTCAGCCGTTCATCCAAGAGCCGGTGCTTCTCTTCCCAGTAGCCTGAAACGATCTCAATCGGTTCGCCGGAGCGTAGACCCTCAAGGGCGAGTGACTCCAGTTCCTCTTCGGCCACTTGGTCGGCACTGACCAATCGCTCGACGTACGCGGAGACGGTCAGGCCCTCGGCATCGGCCTTCTCCTGAATTCTTGCATCCAATTTTGGGTCGATTGTTATCGTCATACTTCCTTTTTCATCCTATCAATGAAACGGGCCATTATTCATGAGGCTCTTCATATGTTTGGTGTGCTCGGTGGCGACAGCGCAGGGGAACGATCCATGACCGCCAATGCCTACAGGCACAGACGAGTACACCCCGCGATGCGGTCGAAATCGCTGTCAAAACTGCAAATGCCCTCCACCTGATAGGTGATGACGATCGCCGCGTGCACCGCGTCGCGGGCACTCAGCGTCGCGTCGGTAGCCAGAATGCGCCGGACTTCATCCATCACCTCGCCGGTGATCGCCAGCACTTTCGGATACACCTTTCTGGCCAAGTCATAATACCCCTGCCCGTCCTCCCAGCGCTGCAAAGCGCGATAGCGGTGTAGAAGACCTACGCATCAATGGTCGCTTCACTTCGCCATCGGCGACCCGCTTCCAGAAGGCGACGGCCCGGCTCTTGTGAGCATACTCCGCGCCGGCACCTTACATCAAAATGTTCGCTTCCGCCAGAATCAAGGGATCAACAGAGCCATCGGCACCGATTCGCGCTTCATCACCGCCGGTGTGCCAACCGGAAGGTCCAGATCGGAAAGGGCTGTAACCGCAGCCAGGCGTTCGGCGCGGCCGGCCCGCCCGTATTGCAGACGGCAGGCATCCCGCACCAATTCGCCGACGGTCGATTTCTGTTTGAGCGCGAGCGCCGCCAACTGCTCGTACATATCAACCGGAAAAAGGATGGTGGTCTTCTTGGTTAGCTTCATATCCGTCTCAATATCAGGATATCGCCCCGGTCCCAGGCAGGAACCCATTCGTCACGAGCCCCGCCCCGTCGACGGTCATCAGCTTCCTAACCTTCTCCCCCACGCTTCGGTTTGACCGCGGCCAATCCGGCCCCTACTCTGCCTCTTCGTCCGTCCCCAGAAGCAGGTTCTCCACATCCGCCAGATCTTGCAATCTCCCGCTCGCGCGCTTGTTCTGGATCATATCGCCCCGGCTGATAAAGTTCGCGGTCAGAGCCCAGAACTTCCGGCCCACCCGGTTCGCCCATGCCGCTTCGAACTCGACTCCGTCGATTGAGGTAAGGATATCGACGCGAACCGGAAGAACCCCGATCTGGTAGAACATACCCGATTCCAAAAAATTCGCCGGACTAAGCCCCCGCAGCGGAGCACCCAATTCACGAAGCGCCGCATACACCCGGCCCGCATTGTCCTCGCTCGCCTCCACCCAGATATCCAAATCCTTAGTAAATCGTGGCTCACAATAAAGCATCAGCGCATACCCGCCGACGATTAGAAAGTTAACTTCATGAGCGGCGAAAATGCTCAACAGATCGCTGAAATTCGAGTTCGGTGACATCACGGCCAGTTAGAGAATAATAGTCAATTACCATCTGCCAGGCAGCACTAAAAATCGCATTCGAACCCTGCTGCTGCCAAAAAGCGATATCGAACGATCGATCCAAGTCGGCCAGTCGGCCGTGCCGCTCCACCACTTCTGCCATGACTCTAATCATATCCCAGCCGCCTCCAATACCGTCCAACCGTCTCCCCTTTTCAAAACTCAGTCAATAACCCACCCCGAATCAACAACATCCAATCCGCTTTTTCATTTTTCCCACTCCGCCAAATCCCCGTCACGCGATGTGAAAATAATCCTAAGTCCCAATTTCATCAATAACCTACAAGGAAGTTTCCCACCCCCTCCGATCCGTTTTCGCCCTCCCGCCTGCTA
>JBKJLJ010000185.1:0-4558 GCA_046597015.1 Bryobacteraceae bacterium | reverse complement strand
GAGTACCGGGGGGTGCGTACGCCGCGGTACACCTATGTGCGGTCGATTGTGGGGCCCTGGCTGCTGTACGACAACAAGACGGACCCGTTCCAGAAGCGGAACCTGGTGGGCCAGCCGGCGCAGAGGGATCTCCAGGCGCGGCTGGAGCGGCGGCTGGAGGCGATGCTGAAGCGGGTGGGGGATGAGTTCCTGCCGGGGGCGCGGTACGTGGAGCGGGCCAAGGCGGGGCACTACCGCGAGGTTACGTCGCCGATTGGGGAGACGAAGAGCCCGTGGGGGGATTGGGCTTCGACCTTGCGTTAAGGGGCGGTGCAGGCGAAGTTAGCGGCTTCGTCGGTGGAGCCGGTTCCTTTGTAGTGGGCGACCTTGGGATAGGCGCAGAGAGGGCGGGTGCGGCCGGGCTTGGCGGCGATAATCTGCTCCGGGGCCGTTCCTTGTTCGACCCAGCCGACCAGGGCGGCGGCTATGTTCGAGGCGGCGTCGCCTTGGGGCGCTCCGGCCTGGCCGAAGTTGTTGGGACCGACGCCTCCGCCACAGTGCTGTACGCCGGGAACCATAAAGAGCCGGACGAAAGTGCCGGCGCGTTTGGTACCCATCTTCTTGACGACGGCCTGGTAGTAGTCGATGGCGTTCTGGGCCGGGATGGCGGCGTCACACCAGCCGTGATACAGGATCAGCTTGCCGCCGCGAGCGTGGAAGGCTTTGAGATCGGGGTTGGTTGCGTCGAGGGCCGGGGCGAGCTTTTGGGCGGCGGCGAGGTCGCGGGTGACGTCGAAGGTCTTGTAGTCCCACTGGGGGTCGGAGTGGACGAAGTAGCGGAAGAAGTTGGTGCTGAAGCCGTAGAGGGCGCTCTTCTCGGGCGCAGGGCCGGTGATCCAGGAGCCCCAGCCGCCGGGTTCGGCTTCGCCGGAAGGGGAGTAGCCGGGGAAGAGGGGTTTGCCTTGAGCGCTGCGGAGGCCGGCGTACAGAGTGCGGAGCGACTCGACTTGGGGGGCGGTGAGGCATACGGTGGTTTCGGGACCGGCGCAGCGAAGGGAGGCGGGGTCGAAGTGGCATTTAGCGGGGTTTTCGAGGACTCCGTCCTTGACGCCGTCGAGTTGGTCGCAGGCGGCGATAGCGGCGGCTTGGATGGCGGGAAGCTTGGCGGCGGGGATGTAGGCGGCCAGATCCCGGCCGGTGGCCTGCATGTTTTTGGCGGCGGTGGTCATCAGGGAGGTCCAATTATTGGCGGGGGCTCCGGCGATGATCCCGTCATAGTCCGTGGGGTAGCGCTGGGCTTCCATGAGGGCTTGGCGGCCGCCGTTAGAGCAGGAGCTGAAGTAGGACTTCTTGGGCGCGGAGCCGTAGTGAGCGGTCGCGAAGGCTTTGGCCTGGACGGTCATGAGGTGGATGGCCCGATGGCCGAAGTCGATGATCTTCTCGGGGTGGTTGAGGGCCCAGAGAGTTTCGGGGGAGTTAACGTGGCCGGTATCGGTGGAGGCGGCGGCGAAGCCCTGGCGGATGGAGTCGGCGAGGGGGCCGTAGCTGATTGTGCCGGCAAAGCCGCCGTTGCCGAGGCCGAGGAAGTTGGAATTCCATTTGAGGGGGAGCCAGACTTCGAGGCGGATGTCGGAGTCAGCGGTGGGGGTGAGGGTGGCGGTGACGCGGCAGAAGGCGGGGAGGTTCGCGATGGGACGGCCGCCGGGGGGCGTGAAGGCTCCGGCGGGGATAGCTTGGGCTAGGGTGATCTTGGCGTCGGGGAAGTTGAGCTTGGCGAGTTCGGCGCAGTTAGCGGCGAATAGAGGGGTCGAGACGGCGAGCAGGAGAAGGGGTTTCATGGCGCCCTCAGATTATGTCGCAAGAGACGGGCCTGCCGCTAGGGGCGGCGGCCCGTATTCGGGAACAGGTGGCCTTTCTGCCTTTCGTAGGCGAGCCAGACAGCGAGGGCAAGGGCGAAGACGAGGTCGTCGTGTTCGCGCTGGTGGCCGTCGGATCGGAAGGCGATGAGTTCGGTTTCGAGCTCCGTAAGACCGGGCGTCGCGGGGGGCAAGCTGAGCCGCCGGGTGCCGAGAGCGGTGCGGAGTCGAGTTAGTAAGTCAGGCCGGGGGATGCCTTCGTAGCCGCCGGCGAGATGGGAAGTCTGATGACCGCCGGTGATCGAGACCGGAGTCAGCGGGTAGCGGTTGAGCGACTTATCGCGGCGGAGGACCTCAATGAGGGTGCTTTCGCCGGTCGAGTCGATGATGAAGTGGACCTGCTTGAACGCGCCCGGAAGGGAAGCGAGTAAGGCCCGGAGGCGGCCGGGAAGGTCTAAGTGGTCCGACCCGAGGGGCAGCGATTCGGCGGAACGGACGAATAAGTGAGGGGTGGTTATAAAGTTCTGGGAGAAGGGGTCTCGCGTGGTTGTTTGGGTGAGGCTGAATTCGACGGCGACGAGGGCGGTATGGTCCTGGCGCTTGCCGACATCGATGCCGACGAAGAGTTCGTTGTGGCCGAAGCAGGGGACGCCGGTGGTTTGGGAGGGCAACTTGGCGGCGGCGATGACGGCGCGGTCCAGGAACTGGGTGGCGGCGGAGACGAAGGCGCACTGGTACTCCTGGGCGAAGAGGTGTTCCCCGTGAAGCGCCCGCTCAGTGGCCAGGAAGTTTGGGGTGATGCGGGGGCATTCCTCGGCGGGGGGCCGGAGGACGGTCCATCCATTGGCCGGGGTGTTACAGAGTTCGTAGAAGACGTTGGTTTGGCCGTTGGGAGTGGACAAGGCCCAGAGGCTGCCATTGGAGACGGCGAGCATGGGGGAGACCGCCGGGTAGATGGCGTCGTCGACGAAGGCGGCCTCATCGACGATGACGACGTGGACGGCGGCGAAGCCGCGGATGTTACCGGGAACGCCGGGGAGGGCGACGAAGCGGGAGCCATTGGGGAGCACGAGCGAGTTTTCGTGGGCCGGATCGGACTTAGTCACTACGTTCAGGAATTTACAGAAAGCCCGGACGCGGTGGAGTAAGTTGCCGGATTGCCGGGCGACGGGGCCGAAGAGTAAGTAGTCGGTGCCTGGTTTGGCCAGGGCGGAATGCAGCGCCTTGGCGGCGGCGACCTGGGTTTTGCCAGACTGCCGGGAGGTGCAAAGGGCGATACGGGAATGGGGGCAATCGAGGAAGTCGACCTGCCGGGGGTCCGGGTTGAAGCCGAGGCAAGCGGCGGCCCAGTCGGAGGGCGAAGTTTCGAGAGACACTTCGGGCGTAAGTTCTTTCCGAGCGGCCGAAAGGGGCCGATTTTGGAAGGTGATCGGCGGCCAGGAACGATCATTTTCGAGGTCAGACATTGAGAATTTCTCCTACGCCAGCCATTCCGGCTGTCCGGAACAGAACGGGCTTCGGTTCGGACCGAAACGGGGACGGCACAACGTTTTCCGGGGCAGGCCAGCCGGTGAAAACTTGGCTTTGGTCGTCAGCCTGAGGGGCAGTTTCCTCATTCCTTTCAACAGGTTCGACCTTTGTAATTTCTGGTGGCGGCGGATTGTCGAATTGGCTGGCGGCCCGGGACGGTCCGAGGATTTCGGCGTTCCTGGTCAACGGTGTTTTCGGGGCCGGGTCCAATTTCCGGAGCATGTTGAGTTCCCGGTAGCTGGCGGCGAGGAGGCGGACGAGGGCTGATTCTTCCCGGCGGAACTCTTTAGGCATTTTCAATTCCGTCGCGATGCGGAAGGCGTTCATACTATCGAGGTTGCAGAGTTGGTCCTGGGTGGCCCCGGGGTGGGCCAACTGAGCAGCCTGGGCGAGACAGTCCTCATTGAAGACACGCTCGTTTTTCGTGAGCCGGAGCATACGCCATTGGAGGTCGCCGATGCGTTGGACCATGCCCATTTCGACCTCGTCGC
The DNA here is from genome assembly GCA_046597015.1 of Bryobacteraceae bacterium. GTDB lineage: Bacteria > Acidobacteriota > Terriglobia > Bryobacterales > Bryobacteraceae. The sequence goes on along the minus strand of JBKJLJ010000185.1, from coordinate 702 downwards.
GGGGTTGGAGTTTGTCGGCATAGTTGGCGATCAGTTTTTGGTAGGCGGTGGGCCCTTCGGTGGGAAGCAGGACCAGGCTTTCCATTTGGGACATGTCGACGATGCCCGAGCGAGAGCCGTGTTTGAGGCCGTTCAGGCGGGTCTTCATTTTACCGACTTGGGTTTTTGGTCCGGTGCTTTTCTTGGCATTTTCGCGGTTTATTTCGGCTCGTTTCGCCTTTTTCTGTTCGTCAGTTAATTCGTCAGCCATGGTAAAAACTCCTTTGGGAAAGAGAAACGCCCCGCCTGGAAGCCAGGACAGGGCGTGGTTGCTTTCGCGATTTGATTCTACACTATGGGTTCCAAATTTCGGGGGGTGGGGATAGGGTGAAAAGTGGAGGTAGGTGATTGAAAGGAAGGGAGTAAAAATAAATATGAATTACTTGTGAACGTATGAGAGCAGGGCTTTAAATTCTACCGATATGATGGCTCCAGCGAGCACGAAGGAGGTGCTGCCAGATATGGAACAAGAAGATTGTGCCGGATTCGATCTGCATAAAGACTACTCGGTTTTTCGCACATTCGCCGCCAACCGTAAAGTTGGTCCTGTGATTCGGGTCGATCACGACAAGGGCGAGTTGGAACGTTATTTCAAGACGGTAAGTCCCGGTATGATTTTGGGTTCGAGGCCTGCGGCAGTTGGATGTGGATGGCATTTGGAGG